>NZ_KV814369.1:10840-103247 GCF_001813895.1 Rothia sp. HMSC071C12 | reverse complement strand
ACGGAATAGAAAACCTGCGTGCTGATGGTGCGCCTTGGTCAGAAGATGGAGAGATATATTTCTGGAAGGCATACCGAGAATGGAATCGCGAGATATATGTTGAATATGATGGTAGCTGGCGTGGATGGAATAATGATGATAAAAGCGATGATACGTTTAAATATGAATTTAAACATAATGGAACAAAGTGGGAAATTGTGGGCTACGAAGGTGTGGATAAGTAATCATGGAGAAATTTTTGAAGGATTCTGATGTGTTGAGTCGCCGCACCCTGCTGAGTAGCGGTGCGCTTGTGGGCCTGGGGGCCCTGCTTGCGGCGTGTGGCCAGCAGGCAAATAACGAGGCGGCAGCTACCGCCTCCACCGCACCGAATGAGTTGGCTTCGGCTGCGGTATCTGAGTCGCCTTCGGCGAGTGCTACTCCGTCTACTGTTCGTGGCTACTCGGGTGGTTCCAAGGCGCCGGATGGTGAGTACCGCCCTGCGGATAAGTACGGCAATGCACAGAATGTACCCAAGCCTGCTGAGCCAGAAGATGGGTACCGTGAGAAGTCTGTTGAAGGCATGCGTAAGACCCTTAAAGCGTGGGTTGAATGGGCTAACTATGGCACCGAGACTGGTGATTATTCCGTGGCTCGTCAGTTTGTGTCGTCGGAGTTTAAAGATGAGTTGCAGGCATATGCCGATGTTGAGGATCTTTACGCTAGTGGCGGTTGGATTATTGGTGGAGTTGACTATTTTGAGGCTGATGGTGCGCCGTGGTCTGAGGATGGGGAGACGTATTTTTGGAAGGCGTATCGTCACTGGGATCGTGAGATTTATGTTGAATCTGACAGTAGTTCGCGTAGCTGGGTGAATGAGGATAAGACCAATGACACTTTCAAATTCGAGCTGAAGCATGATGGTCAGAAATGGGAAATTATGGGCTACGAAGGTGTGGATAAGTAATTATGAAGAAATTTTTGATGGATTCTGATGTGTTGAGCCGCCGCGCATTTTGAAGCAACAACCAAAGTGAAGCCCTCCTAAACTTTCCGCAAGATAGACCGCCACCCGCCCGGAGGGTAGGAAAGCAATGACAGGTTCCACGTGCGCGCTCGCGCATAATGGAGATAAGCGGGAGACCATGCACTACAACGATGTGGAGGACCAACCATGAACCCGAACATGCTGAACCGCCGCTCAATGCTGACCGGAGGCACACTCATCAGCCTCAGCACCCTACTCGCCGCCTGCGCACCGCACGACATCACAACTGCAGGAGACGGATCCACCGCCTCCGGCAAGTCTGCCACCAACAGCAGCCCAAGCAGTAGTTCCGGCAACAATGCCGGTAACAGCGAATACCGCAAGGCAGACGCCAAAGGCCCCGCCCAGAACGTCCCCAAACCCAACGCCCCCGAAGACGGCTACCGCGCAAAGACCCCCGACGGCCTCCTCAAAACCATGGACGCCTGGAACCAATGGGTCAACTACGGCGTCCAAACCGGCGACTACAGCAAAGCCCGCGAATTCCTCTCCTCATCAAACGACGGAGAACTCAAAATCTACAAGGAAATAGAAGCGCTCTACCAGCGCGGCGGATGGGTCATCGACGGCATCGAACACTTCGAACCCGAAGGCATACCCTGGAGCGACGACGGCCAAACCTACTACCTGAAAACCAACCACGAATGGGACAAACACACCGAGGTAGAACCCGACGGCCGCCAAGAAACCTGGAGCAGCGACAAGGAAGAAGAAATCTACACATTCGCCCTCGAACACCGCGACGGCAGGTGGCAGATCCTCTACTCCCGAATCGAAGCCTAACCGTACCGGCGTATAACCACGACATATACGTCCACGCGTAAGAGGGTAAGAATTAGCGGGCACAAAAATAGGGGAGAGGCCTTGAACCTTCAGGACCTCTCCCCACACCCAACAAGCACAACCCCCACAGAGCCACTAGGGAGCCACACCGCAGGGCACAAACGACTTAGTGCGGGTACTCGCCGTACTTCACCATCGGAACCGGGCGGCGCATACGACGAATCATCATCATACGGTTAAACGCATACATGCCAGAACCACGCTGAACCTCGCCGAACTTCGCAATCAGCTTCTTCTTCAGGCTGCGCCACAAAATAAAGTAGTCAACAACCCACAGAATCATCAGCGCATACATTGCGTACACGGAACCGTAATAAATCGGTGCCGCCGCAGTAGACGTACCCGACACACCCTGAGCAATCCAGCCACCAATAAGCAGAACCAGCAGCACAGCCAACATAAAATCGCCAAGGTTACGGCGCGCATCCACATAATCACGGATATAACGGCGCTGCGAACCACGGTCCACGGCGGGCAGGTAACGTTGATCGCCACCCATCAACGCATCATTCTGACGCTCACGAGCCTTCGCCATCGCCTCACGTTCACGCGCCTTCGCCTCCTTACGGTCATTAACAACCAGAGGCTGACGACGAGCCGCCTGCTGCTCCTTACGCGAAGGAGTAGGACGGCCCTTCTTCGGGGTGAACTTCGGATTAACCGGAGCCTGAGGCTCCTCTACAACCTGCGGCTGAACAGCTTCCGCTTCAGCCTTCTCTTTCTTACGACCAAACACCCTCCCATCATACCCGAACGGCACACACCAAACCCGCCCCCACAAGCCCACACCAGCAACTGAAACAACCCCAACCACCCGGCGGCGGCGGGTAAGGTAGGGGTAAGGTAGAAACATGACTACTGAATTCACCCACCACAGCGCCCTCAGCGACGCCGTCACCAAAAACTTCGAAGCAACCCTGCAGACCCTCACCGAGCTCGTCGCCATCCCCTCCATCGCCTGGGAATCGCACGACCTCACCCAGGTAGACCGCAGCGCCGAGGCAGTCGCCGCGCTCGCAACCAAGGCAGGCTTCAACAACGTACGCATCGAACGCGCCACCTACACCACCGCCGACGGCACCGAAAAGCAGGGCATGCCCGCCGTCATCGCCTCCCGCCCCGCCGCAGAAGGCTACCCGACCATCCTGCTCTACGCCCACCACGACGTACAGCCCGCCGGCAACCTCGACCTATGGGACACCGACCCCTTCGTCGCAACCCGCAAGGGTGGCCGCCTCTACGGCCGCGGCGCAGCAGACGACAAGGCAGGCATCCTCGTGCACCTCGCCGCGCTCGCAGCCCTCAACGAAACTCTCGGCGAGGACTTCAAACTCGGTGTGAAGCTCTTCATCGAAGGCGAAGAAGAGGCAGGCTCGCCCTCCTTCGTCTCCTTCCTCAACACCTACCGTGAGGAACTGTCCGCCGACTACATCGTGGTCGCAGACTCCGCCAACTGGCGTGCCGGCGTACCCGCACTGACCACCAGCCTGCGCGGCGTCGCATCCGGCGACATCGAGGTGCGCGTCGGCAGCCACGCCATCCACTCCGGCATGTTCGGCGGCCCCATGCTCGACGCACACACCCTCATGGCGCAGCTACTCGCCACCCTGCACGACGCCACCGGCGCCGTAGCCGTCGAAGGCCTACACCGCGCCCCCGAGCCCGAACTCGAATACGCCGAAGCAGACTTCCGCAACGACTCCGGAATCCTCGACACCGTACCCCTGGCAGGCACCGGTAGCGTTGCCTCCCGACTGTGGACCCAGCCGGCAATCTCCGTCATCGGCATGGACATCCCCTCCATCGCAACCTCCTCCAACACCCTCGCCGTCGTATCCCGCGCACGCATCAGCACCCGCCTAGCACCCGGCGACAACCCCGAAAACGCACACCGCGCACTCGCCGAACACATCAAGGCACACGCACCCCACGGTGCTCAGGCGAACTACACCGCCGTCGACTCCGGCATGCCCTTCGCCACCGAAGTCGACGCAGACGGCGCACAGACCGCCCTCGACGCAATGCGCGCCGCATGGGACGTAGAACCCGTACAGACCGGCATGGGCGGCTCCATCCCATTCATCTCCGACCTGAAGGACGTCTTCCCGCAGGCACAGATTCTCGTCACCGGCGTAGAAGACCCCGACACCCGCGCACACAGCGCCAACGAGTCCCTCTACATCCCGGACTTCAAGAACGCAATCCTTGCGGAGGCGCTGCTTCTGAGCGCACTCGGCGCTCGCTAAACGCGCTCGCTGACCAGCACCCACTCGGTTAGAAAGTTTCAGGAAGCGCGGGGGAGAAACATCCACAAAAAGTGGGGGAGAAAGGTCACAAACCCCAACCCCCACTTTTTCGGTATCCTAGAAGCAGAATTATTTGTCAAGCCCCCACACCAACACTCACGCCCCCGGCGAACTATGCACACCCTAGGTTGTACATCAAACACCCGGGCGCGTATCGTGAAGGCTAAAACACCCACACGCGGCGCACACGCGGCGCACACGGGCAACCAACAAAACAAAAGGACAACACCAATGAGTGCAACCACCATCGAACTGCCGACCCACGGCGTCAACCTCACCGAAGTAGCACAGACCAAGGTCCGCACCCTCCTCGAGCAGGAAGGCCGCACCGACCTGCGCCTGCGCATCGCCGTCCAGCCCGGCGGCTGCTCCGGCCTCATCTACCAGCTCTACTTCGACGAGCGCGTCCTCGACGGCGACGCAGTCCGCAACTTCGACGGCGTAGAAGTCATCGTCGACAAGATGAGCGCGCCCTACCTCGATGGCTCCACCATCGACTTCGAAGACACCATCGAAAAGCAGGGCTTCTCCATCGACAACCCCAACGCAGCAGGCTCCTGCGCATGCGGTGACTCCTTCCACTAAACCGCCACCACGCGCCACTAAAGCGCAACGCGCCTAATAAACCCCCGTCTCGCATACTGCACCCAACCATGCAGATACGCGGCGGGGGTTTTACACTTAACACATGACTACGCACGAAATCACCTGGAAATACATCCTCAACCAGCTCGTCAAACACCAAAACCTCACCGACACCGAAGTCGCCTGGGCAATGGACCAAATCATGACCGGCCAAACCGAACAGCCGATCCTCGCGTCCTTCCTCACCGCCCTCCACTCCAAAGGCGAAACTCCCGAAGAACTCGGCGCACTCGCAGCCGGAATGATTGCCAAAGCCGAAACCGTCGACATCGACCCCAACGCCGTAGACATCGTCGGCACCGGCGGCGACCAGCAAAACACCGTCAACATCTCCACTATGGCCGCCCTTGTCATCGCAGGCACCGGCGCAACCGTCGTCAAGCACGGCAACCGCGCCTCTACCTCCAAATCCGGCTCCGCAGACGTCCTCGAAGCCCTCGGAATCCGCCTCGACATGCCCATTCCCGCAGTCGCCGAATGCGCTCGCGAGACTGGCATCACCTTCCTGTTTGCCATGACCTTCCACCCGGCAATGCGCCACGTGGGCCCGACCCGCCGCCTGCTGGGCATTCCGACCGCATTCAACTACCTGGGCCCCATGACGAACCCGGCCCGCGTGAAGTCCTCGGCTATTGGCGTTGCTAACCCGGTCATGGCTGAGAAGATGGCTCACGTCTTCGCAGAGCGCGGCGACCACGCCCTGATTTTCCGCGGTGATGACGGCCTGGACGAGCTGACCATCGCCACCACGAGCCGCCTGTGGGAGGCTGTGGACGGCGAGCTGACCGAGTACCGTTTTGACCCGACCGAGTACGGCCTGCAGAACGCGCCGCTGGAGCAGCTGCGAGGCGGCGACGCCGAGTACAACGCGGGTGTTTTCCGTGCCATTTTGGCGGGGGAGGGCGAGGCCCCGAAGAGCCCGCTGCGCGCTATTCACGACGCTGTGCTCATCAATGCGGCCGCAGGCCTGGTGGCGTACCGCCCGGTCAACGGTGAGAGCTTTGAGACCCGCTTCACTCAGGCGCTGGCCGATGCACGCGAATCTATTGCATCCGGTGCAGCAGAGCGTGTGCTCAACGCCTGGGTAGAGTTCAGCTCCAGGCACGCAGAATAAAGAAGCCTAGTAGCTGATGATAGGCACCCGAGATGGGGCGCACCGAATGGTGTGAGCTCGTCTCGGGTGTTTGTCGTTTAACGGGAGGCGTTGAGGAATCCGAGGTTCGGAGCATGTGAGCGTACGGCTAGCTGAGGCGCGCGGAGTTCAGAACCGCGGATGGAACAGCGCGGTCGCACTGCGAGGAGCGCAGGTTTGACCCGTGCCAGCCTGAGCGTAGAAAGCACCGGTGAGCAGTCGGTGGGGTAGTGAAAAATAGGTCTACTTTACATAATGTATATTATCGGCTTTTTAGGGAGGTCTAGAATGAACCAAAGATTCCCCGTATCTAAATAAAGTCTTAACAGTTCATGTATTAACCTCACTCGGTCACCAGAACTGTCGCCAGTACTCAATCCGCCTGAAATAATGGATATACCCCGCATCACGAAGGTGCTGTCGCCTCGTGTGCAGATTCAACGTCAACCACGCCGGTTGATGTACACCAAAGGAGAAAACTCGTGGATTGGCTCTTTGAGACACCCTGGACACTCTGGGTTGCACTCGCCCTCGTTTTCGCCGTCATAGAAATGCTCAGCCTCGACCTGTTCTTTCTCATGCTGGCGATTAGCGCAGGCATCACCGCAGCAATATCGCCCTTCGTGGATAACATGCTGATTCGAACCGTTATTTTCGTGGTGATCTGCCTGATTTTGGTTCTTGGCCTGCGCCCGCCGCTGCTGAAAAAGCTCAATAAATCAGCCACCGGAGCTGTCACTAATGCTGAAGCACTCGTTGGTGCTGAGGTGCGCGTCACTCAAGATGTGACTAGTGAAACCGGTTTGGTTGTACTAGCTGGCGACACCTGGACGGCGCGCACCGCCTCCGGAACGCTCGTAGTAGGATCACACGCGAGGGTACGAGCCATTGAGGGTGCTACCGCAATCGTAGAGCCTCTCCCCCACGACTAAGACCAACAAACTAAGACCCATCTGAATACCGGCTCCAAAAGCCAACTCAGATACTCCAAAAACACACCATATAACTCACCGATAAGGAGAAACAATGCCTATCAGCCTTATTCTGACGGTTCTACTCATCCTCTTCGTGCTGACGATGCTCGCAAAGACCGTGCGCGTCATCCCGCAGGGACGAGCCGGCATCGTCGAACGACTGGGTAAGTTCCACGCCGTTCTCAAGCCCGGCCTGCACATCGTCATCCCCGTGATTGACCGCGTGCTGCCCCTCATCGACCTGCGTGAACAGGTCGTTTCCTTCCCCTCGCAGTCCGTGATTACCGAAGATAACCTCGTGGTCGGTATCGACACCGTCGTGTACTTCCAGGTCACCGACCCCCAGGCTGCAACCTACGAAATCACCAACTACATTCGCGCCGTAGACGAGCTGACCAGCGCAACCCTGCGTAACGTCGTCGGTGGCCTGAACCTGGAGCAGACCCTCACCTCCCGCGACCAGATCAACGCGGAGCTGCGAGGCGTACTCGACTCCACCACTGGCCGCTGGGGCCTGCGCGTCTCCCGCGTGGACATCAAGGAAATCCAGCCCCCGGTATCCATCCAGGACTCCATGGAGAAGCAGATGCGTGCAGAGCGTGACCGCCGCGCCGCAATCCTCACCGCAGAAGGCCAGAAGCAGTCCGACATTCTGACCGCAGAAGGTGAATCCCGCGCAGCCATCCTGCGTGCAGAGGGTGAAAAGCAGGCACAGATCCTTCGTGCAGAAGGTGACGCACAGTCCGCAATCCTGCGCGCAAACGGTGAAGCAGAAGCCGTGCAGAAGGTCTTCGCAGCAATCCACGAATCCAACCCCAGCCAGCAGCTACTCACCTACCAGTACCTGCAGACCCTGCCCAAGCTCGCCGAAGGCGACGCCAACAAGCTCTGGTTCATCCCGACCGAACTCGGCGATGCACTGCGCGGCCTCGGCAACGCATTCGGCACCCTGCCCGCATCCGACCTTGCGGACGCACCGAAGAAGCCCGCAGCAGAGGCACCCAAGAGCGCCCCGCAGGCACCCGGAAGCTACGGCATCAACGGCTAAACGCGAAATCTAACGCATAAAAAAGCGTGAATCACCAAAAATCACGCCGAATAAACACCACCACGTTGGGCGGGTGGAGACTATTACCGATATAATGGATGTTTTGTAAACGTTCGAGGGAATAGCTCTCCCCCGCCCAACGTTATGCCTAAAGCGCCAAAGAGCGCACCCGACGACACTGGAGGAAAAATGAGCGATCGTAGCCTGCGCGGTATGCGCCTGGGTTCCCAGTCGATGGAAACCGAATCGAACGTACAGCCCGCGCCCCGCCAGCGCGTCGAATACCGTACCGCTGACGGTGACCGCGTTTTCGTGACCTTCGCGGCAGAGGCAGAAATCCCCTCGGTATGGACCGCAAAGTCCGGCAAGGAAGCATACCTCGTCAACGGCGACTCCACCGCAGACGCCGAAGAGGAAAAGCCCGCACGTACCCACTGGGATATGCTCATGGAACGCCGCAGCATCGAAGAGCTGGAAAAGACTCTGGAAGACCGCCTGGAATACTACCGCAAGCACTACGCGCTCTAAAAGCACCGTAGAGGCGCCGTAGAAAGGCTGTAGAAGCCCGCTAAGAGCCACCCGTGCTCTGAGGCGGGCTTCTTGTTTGGTAGGGGGCTTCCCATCGGCACGTGAGCCAGGATAGAGCGCTACAGAAAGCGTAAAAAGACCGGGGCGGATACGTTATGTATCCGCCCCGGTCTTTCGTATAAGTCTCAGAGCGAGGGACGATTACTTGCCCAGAGCCTTCCTCAGCTTCTGAATGCGGTTAGCCATACCCCAGCGGGTCACCTTAGACATGGAGTCAAAGATAATGTTGCCGTCCATCTTCGAAGCGCCAATCTCACGCTCAACGAAGGTAATCGGAACCTCAACAATATTCAGGCCGGCCTGCTCAGAACGCCACGCCAAATCAACCTGGAACACGTAGCCCTTCGAGTCAATACCGTCCAGGTTCAGGCGCTGCAGAGCGTCACGACGGTATGCACGGAAACCAGCGGTAATGTCCTTGATGGAGGTGCCCAGAATCAGGCGGGTGTACAGGTTGGCGCCGCGAGAGAGAACCTGGCGGTGAGCCGGCCAGTTCTTAGTCTTGCCGCCGGGAACGTAACGCGAACCAATAGCCAGGTCAGCGCCCGCCTCCACAGCACGAACCAGAGAAGGAAGCTGTTCAGGCTGGTGCGAGCAGTCAGCGTCCATCTCAATCAGAACGTCGTAGCCTGCCTCAAGGCCCCAATCGAAGCCAGCGAGGTATGCGCCGCCCAGGCCGTCCTTAACGGTGCGGTGCAGAACGTGAATCTGGGAATCCTTAGCCGACAGCTCATCAGCAATCTGGCCGGTGCCGTCGGGGCTGTTATCATCCACCACGAGAATGTCCACCTCGGGAGCTGCCTTACGAAGACGCTCAACCACGATGGGCAGGTTCTCCTTCTCGTTATACGTCGGGATGACAGTTAGAACGCGCATATTACTCCCTCACAGGTGCATATAAAACAAGGCCGGTAGATATCCAGTATACCGGGTAAACATTCAGATTGATGAATTATTGAGGGGTTTTATCCCCATAAAAAGCCTCTGACAAGCTAAAAAATTAGTTACTTTCAGTGTAAACAGATTCCAGGATGGGCAGAGGCGAATCCTCATCCAGCACCGGAAGCAACGGAATGCGAGCGCGGGGGTCGGTGCTCCACGATGCGACGCGGGAGTCGGGTGCTTGGACCATGAGGGCTTCGACGCGCCATTGTGCTACGTATGCGGGGGTGTCGGGGGTGAGCTGGCCGGTGAAGGGGTTTTCTTCGTGTGCTAGGCGGTATACGCCGCGGGTGAGGGCGGCGAAGGCGCTGCGTGCGGAGATGCCGTGTTCGTCGTTGACGAGTTCGCGGATGAGGGACCAGGCGCCGGGTGCGTAGAGTTGGGTGTCGGAGCCGAGGGCGATGGAGGTGCCGGTTGCGTTTGCGCGGCGGGCGACTGAGGCAACAGACTCACGCGCTTCTCCCCCGGCGTGTGCGAGGAGTGCCTGGACGGTGTCGTTGGTGGCTTCGTCTTCTTCGGGTTCGCAGACGCTCAGGCCGAGGTTGATGCGTGCTTCTGCCAGCTGGGTGAGGTGTTCGTCGGTGATGGGGTCTTGCGGGGTGCTGGTTGCTGCGTCGAGGCGGATGGGCAGCCAGGGGCGGTTTTTGCGTGCGGTGAGTGCTGCGTCGGCTGCGTCGGCAAAGCTGGTGGATGCGTCGATGGAGAGCAGGAGTGCTGCGTCTTCGGCTACCTGTGCTGCTGCGGGGGCTTCGGTGGGTGCGACGGAGATACCGACTAGCTGCAGGCCTTTGATGGCGCGTTCGCCTTCGGTGAGGGGGCGTAGTGCCTTGATGGCGCTGATTAGTTCGTCGGTTTCTACGCCGGTGGCGTTGAGGATGAGGCGGATGTCGGGTACGCCGTGTTCGGCGTTGTAGTAGCTGAGTGCGGAGACGAGGTCGGGTACGTCTTCCATGCCGGCGAGTAGGGTGTGGGTGTGGTAGCCGGCGGCGCGGTATGCCTGCAGGTAGTCGAGGATTTCGGGTGCTTCTTTTCCTGCTACCGGTGCTAGGGCGCGCGCAAAGGCGGGGGTTAGTAGGGCGCCGTCGAGTTCGGTGATGGTGGCTGATTCGTCGGCAATGGAGCGTGCCCCGGAGTCGGAACCAACCCAGCGGACGAAGCCGTCTTCGACGAGCATTGCGGTTGCGTACGGGTCGACCGGGCTGTACACGCTACCATCTACAAAAATACGGGTAGACATTAGATTCCTTTCACCTTTGAGGCGCGCCGAGGCGCACACGGGGCGGGCACTTCAATTGTGCTCGCGTAGCTTAGCTGAGCGTCTCATTTGAGTATAGAAGCACCCCCGCTGCCTGTGGTAGTTCGTTCGTCCTTAGATGAGGCGGAACTTAGATGATGCAGAACAATGCACAGTCGCGGGGGTGGTGGCCCGAGCTGGTCGGGTGCGGTGTAGCACTATGTACGGTGTAGCACTACGGTGCGGGTTAGACGTCGAGTGCGACTACGCCGCGGCGTACCGCCTCGATTGCTTCTTCACAGCGGGCGCGGATGACCGGGTCCAGTGAACGGATGTGCGCGATCTGGTCCAGGGCGTCCAGTACCTGCTTTGCCCAGCGTACGAAGTCGCCGGCGGCAAGGCCGGTGTCCTCGATTGCCTTTGCGAGGTGTGCGCCGTTCGCCCAGGCGTACATGGGTTCGACCAGGCCGAAGTCGCATGCGGGGGTCGGGTTGACCTTGAACTGTTCTTCGGCTGCGTTCAGGTCGGCGAGGCGCTGCGTAATTGTCGCGATGGGTGCGCGCAGGGACGGGTGCGGGTAGTGCGCCAGGTATTCTACGGCGTCGCGCTTGCCCTGGTAGGTTAGTGCGGCGACGGTTGCTGCGATGGCGGCGGGCTCCAGTCCGTCGAGGAAGTGCGCGTCCAGGCACAGGGCGGTCAGTAGGTCGCGCTCGCCGTAGATGCGGCGTAGAGCCTGGCCGCCGGTGGTGAGCGACAGTTCGTTATCCTCGGTGCGTTCGACGTAGCCGTAGCTCTCCAGCAGACGCGCAATGCGGTTGAAGACCTGCGCAATCGTGTTGGTGCGGCGGGCAATCTGACGGCGCAACCCTTCCGTCTCAGCGTTGAGCTTCTGCCAGCGTTCAGCCCAACGCATGTGGTTTGCACGGTCGGAGCAGCCGTGGCACGGGTGGTTACGCAGCTGAGCCTGCAGCGCCTCCAGCTGCGCGTCAATACTGTTCTGACGAGCCGGGATGTTCTGCTGTGCGAGCGCACGCGGGGCGCGGCCGTCGTAGAGTGCCTGGCGCATGCGGCTTGCGGTGTCGCGGCGTTCCTTGGCGGTTTTGAGGCTTAGGCGCTTGGGGATTTTGATGCGTGAGACCGGTTCGACGGCGCCTTCGAAATCGCGGGTTGAGGCGGTGCGCTGGTGCGCGTCCTCGGTGACGATGCCGATGCGCGGGTCGGCGTGCGAGTCGGAGCGGGTGATGACGACTGCGTAGCCGCGGGAGCGGCCGTGCGGAATGTAGATGATGTCGCCGGGCAGTAGCTGTTGGATGCTGTGGTGTGCCTGCGCGCGTGCGTGGCGTTCGTTGCTCTTGGACGCTTTCTTTTCCAATTCGGCGATCTGGCGGCTGAGCTGGATGTATTCGGTGAAGTCGCCCAGGTGGCATGCCATTGCTTCGCGGTAGCCTTCTAGAGCGCTTTCGTTTTTGCGTACACGGGAGGCGACGCCGACGACCGACTTGTCTGCCTGGAACTGTGCGAAGGAGGATTCCAGGATTTTGCGGGTGCGTTCGGCGCCGTAGGAGGCGATGAGGTTTGCCGCCATGTTGTAGGTGGGGCGGAATGAGGAGTTCAGCGGGTAGGTGCGGGTTGAGGCGAGGGTTGCCACGTGTTCTGGGGACATGCCGGGGCGCCACATGACGACGGCGTGGCCTTCGATGTCGATACCGCGGCGGCCGGCGCGTCCGGTCAGCTGGGTGTATTCGCCGGGGGTGATGTCTACGTGGGATTCGCCGTTGTACTTGGTGAGCTTTTCCAGGATGACGGTGCGGGCGGGCATGTTGATGCCCAGTGCGAGGGTTTCGGTGGCGAAGACCAGCTTAATCAGGCCCTGCGCGAAGAGGGTTTCTACGACCTCCTTGAATAGGGGCAACAGGCCCGCGTGGTGCGCGGCGATACCGCGGATGAGGCCGTCACGCCATTCGTAGTAGCCGAGGGTGTTCAGGTCGCGGGTGTCCAGGTGAGCGGTTGCTTCCGCAATGTAGGCGCGGATGGTCTGCTGCTGTTCGGGGGTGGTCAGCGTGATATCGGCGGATACGCAGTGACTGACCGCGCCGTCGCAACCGGCACGGGAGAAGATAAAGCAGATTGCGGGCAGCAGGCCCTGTTTGTCGAGGGCGCGCACCATCTCCGGGCGGGTAATGCGCTGCGGGCGCAGAGGCTTCTGCTCACCGCGCGCATCAAAGTCCCGGTCGTTACTGAAACGATCGTTGCTGAAACGGTCACGACGGTTCGAGCGGCCGCGCTCGCCGCTGCTGAACGTCTCATTGAGCCAGCCTTCACGGCGGTGACGGAAACGCTCACGCTTGCCGCCGTAGCGTCCACGGCCCGGCGCGGAACGGAAGCCGGGGCGTAGCGCCTTCAGCTGCGGGTTCAGGCGCAGACCGGCAAGCAGAGGGTTGGCGCCCGCCTCCACGGTTGCGCCGCGCTGCTTAGCTTTCTGTGCCTTCTTCGCCTGCTTGCGGGAGAACTTCTCCTCCGGCTCCTGGTTCTTGCCCTGGGTGTGGTTTTTGCCCTGTGCGGAGTTGTCTTCGGGTATGAACAGGTCCACCACGCGGTGACCGACCATCATGTGCTGCCACAGGGGTACCGGGCGGTGCTCGGAAACAATAATGTCCGTGCCGCCGCGCACCGTATCCAGCCACGCGCCGAACTCCTCAACGTTCGACACCGTAGCCGACAGGGAAATGACGTTCACATGCTCGGGAAGGTGAATAATCGCCTCTTCCCACACTGCGCCACGGAAACGGTCCGCCAGGTAGTGCACCTCATCCATGACCACATAGCCCAGACCGGTCAGCGTGGTCGAGTTGGCGTAGAGCATGTTGCGCAGCACCTCGGTGGTCATCACGACCACGGGTGCTTCCGTGTTAATGCTCGTATCGCCGGTGAGCAGACCCACGTAATCCTCACCGTACGCGCGCACAAAGTCGTGGTACTTCTGGTTGCTCAGCGCCTTAATAGGGGTTGTGTAGAACGCCTTCATGCCGCGGCGCAACGCCAGGTAGATACCGAACTCACCCACAATGGTCTTACCGGCACCGGTAGGCGCGGCAACGAGGACGGAGCGGTTCGCCTCCACAGCGGCACACGCCTGACGCTGAAAATCATCCAGCGGAAAATCAAGGGACGCCTCAAAAGCCCCGAGGACGGTCTTCGCGTATGCGGCGCGTTCTCGGGATGCGGCGTAGGCGGCAGCGTAGTCGGTGCCGGTCTGCTCCGCCGGGGTCTGTGCGTTAGAAGCGTTAGAAGTGTGTGTGTCAGAAGTGTGCTGTGCGTGGTGCTTGCTCATAGTATGTCCAGTGTAACGGTTCGCCCGCCGCGAGCCTTCAGAAAGCATCCTGCACGGGCACTAATCCGGTATGGGCGAACAGCGAGCGCATCGGCTGCGCGGTTTCGGCGCAGTTTATGCTCAGTTTCTGCCGGGATGTACCGGCGGGCGTTGTAAAAATTCGTCTGTGCGCCTCGAGACGCTGTTGCGGAACATGCGAAAGGGGCGGGGTACAGGTTCTCTGTACCCCGCCCCTTTCGGCTAGGTTGCTCAAAGCGAGCTATTCAATTTAGGAAGTCTTCTCGTCCTCGAAGTAACCCATCTTCGCCAGGTCTTCACTGCTGGTTGCGGTGTTCAGGCTTGCTTCATCCGAACCCTGCGCCAGCTTGGCAAGCTTGCGGTCGCGGCGCTTGTCGTTAATCATACAGATGAGGATTGCTGCGAAGAAGAAAATCAGCAGCGGCGCCATGAGCACGAACATCATCATGATGTCGCTACCGGGTGCGGTTAGCGCTGCGATAACCGCAACGAGCACAACAACCCAACGCCAAGACTTCAGGATGGTCTTACCGCGAATCAGGCCCAGCATGTTAATGCCGACCAGAATCACAGGGATGATGAAGGCGCAGGAGAACGTCACAACGAACTTCAGGATGAAGGAGATGTACACGCCCGCGTCAATGTAGTTACTGTCGTTGAGGGGGGTGAACTTCAGCAGTGCGTAGACCACGCCGGGGAGGGTGAAGTACGAAATGGCGACACCGCAGGCAAACGCGAAAATAGATGCGGTGAGGAAGCCGAAGAGATACCTCTTCTCCTTGGTGTGCAGTGCCGGCAGCAGGAATCGCAGCGCCTGGTAGAGCCAGACGGGAGAGGCGATCACCAAGCCGATGTACATACCTACCTTCAGCAGCTGGTCGAAAGGAGATGCGACGCTACCGTAGTTCAGGTTTGCGTTGCGGCCGGTTTCTGCGTTGATCTGCTGCAGGGGCACAGAGATCATTTCGATGAAAGGCTGGTAGAGGAAGACCGTACCGATGATGGCTGCGATGACGGTTGCGATAGCCGCTTTGATGAGGCGGTCGCGGAATTCGCGCAGGTGTTCCTTGAGTTCCATGCGTGCTTCAGGATTGATTTTGCGGTTGCGCACGTCCTGGTCGGGTGTTGCCACGTGGTGTCCTCTGGGTGTCGGTGCCGTGTGTGATTCGGCTGAGGGGGTCTGGTGGGGTGTTTATGGGGTGGTGCCGCAAAACCCGTGCCGGCCGGTGGGCTGGCACGGGTTTGGTGCATCGGTGGCGGGACCGTTACTTGGTTTCGGTCTTGCCGTCCTTGCCGTTGTCTACGACCTCAGCGGTGACGACCTCTTCGCCGTCCTTCTCGCGGGGGTCCTTCTTGGAGTCGTTCTTCAGGCCCTCAACTTCGGTCTTGAAGATGCGCATGGACTGGCCGAGGCTACGTGCCATGCCGGGCAGCTTGGGTGCGCCGAAGAGCAGGACGATGAGGAGGATAACGACGATGATGGTCGCGGGGTGGCTGAAAATCTGGCCCATGGTGGTGTGCCTTTCTGTTAGAGCAGGTCTCCGATGTTTTGAGGTTGGCCGAGTCGATCTCGTCGGGAGACCCGTCGCTTGATCCGCTCAGACCTGCGTGTCTGCTTACCTTGTTCGTAGTTATTGTATGCCTCGGTGATGGGTGTGAATACCCCGAGGGTGGTGTCTCGTGGGAGTTTTCGGCTTGCGTTCGCTTGCGCTGCGTCGAATTGTCCCTCGATTGACTCGACCCAGGTTACGGTTTCGTCAAGGAGTGTGAAACCGCGAGTGAGTGCTTTGTAGGTGAACCATGCCAAATAGAGGAGCGAGCAGATGATGAGCGCGCCCCATAGCAAAATCCAGAACCACCAAGACATGAGCACCATTATACAAGTTTTAGGTTAATGTTTTGGCGCCTTAGATGGGTTTTTAGGGTGTTTTTGCTTGTGGGTGAAGTTCTATTTTTCTGCGGGCACACCCCTGCGGCTGCTCGCGTTGAGGGTTTGCAACTGGTCAAGCAACGCCGCGCGCAGGTGCGCAGGACCGACCAGTTCGAGGGCACCTCGGTGCGCAATGACGGTGTCGAGAATGTTCTTATCGCCAGCACCGTGGGCGTTGTTGTAGTAGTGGATGCGCACGTACTGGGTGCGTGAAGCTTTCTTCACGTGGTGGGTGCTGCGGCGCATGTACGTTGCGGTGAGCGTATCGAGCGGCTCACCGCTGGGAATATGCTCGGTCGGGTGAATCCGCAACTCAGCGAACGGGTTGGTCTGAGTGCTGTGCTGCTGCGCGTGCCAATGCGGGACGGTGTCACCGGTGACCGGGTGGGCGCGACCCGCGCCCGCCTCCTGAATGTGGTTGATGCGGGTGAGGCGGAAGTTACGCCAGAAAGTGGGGGTCTTCTCCCCTGCCTCATTGTCCGCCGCCTCGCTGTCTGCAACTTCGCTGTTCTCTGCCTCGCCGGTGGTGGGGTGAGCAAAAGCCTCGGGCACATACTCGGGCACCTCTTCACCGCGCGCGGCATAGTAGCGTTCCTCAGCGGTACGGCACCACGCATGCAGATACATGTGGTCGCGGTGCAGCACCAACGCATACGGGTCCACCAGGCGGTCCGCGGCACGCTCACCGTAACCAATGGTCACGGCGTTGCCGCTACTCAGGGCGGCAGTCGCCTCCTGCAGCAGAGGCTCCTCCGGGGCGAAGCACAGGTGCTGCGCATAGACGGGCGCGTTCGGGTACGCGGCGGCGAGCGCCGCACGGATACTGCCCAGACGCGCATCCGCCGGGTGCAGAATATCTGCGGCAGAGAGGGTAAAGACGAGAATGGCGAGCTCAGTGTCCGTGAGGCGCGCGTAGTTCAGCAGCGTGTTCGGGGTGGCGCCGCCAAAATCCGGCAGCAGGTTAATGTAGGTGGGCTTGAGCGCGTCCGGGTCCTTGGGGTCAGAATCGAAGGGAACGGTATCTACCTGCGCGAAAATCTCGGCAATGGTTTTGCCGAGGGCACGGTTCTTCTCGGTATCCACGCTGTAGAGGGCGTTGAGCTGGTTCAACGGCATGGGCTCTTCACCGTGGGCGCTCGCCCAGCGGTCGGCACGGTGCAGACCCAGGAGCAGGTCCACAAGGTCGTCGAGGGAGTTGTTACGGTTGCGCTGGTTGATATCCGCCCAGGTGCCGGGGTCTTCAACTGCGCCACTGTGCAGGTCGGTGAGGGTGCGCAACAGCTGCTGCTGGGCGGCGTAGCTGTCACGCTGGCGGGTAGATGCAGCCTCCGATTCCTCGGGCGGCTCAATCACGCAGCTGTAGCTGGTCGCCGCCACAGCGCTATCAATCGTGCCGTACGAAGGCACGGTGAAGGGCTCCGACAGCGTAGAATCGGCGTTGACCTCGGCAACAATCAGGCTCTCTTCGTAGCCCTGAATGTCTTCAAGCCAGTTCTTGGCGTTGAACGTCGCGTTGATGGGGGTCGAATCGATACGCGAAAGCATCGTGAGCTTCTGAATACGGCTGGCACGGAACGTGTACTCCTTACGCTCCGAGCTCTCAGTGTAGTAGCCGACAAAATACCAGGTGCCGTAACGGTAACCGATACCGGCGACACTGACCTTTTCCTGCACGCGGGTCGCACCGGCAGCCGTCTGATAGGTGAACGTGACCGTCTTACGCTCCGCATAGGCGGTGAACAGCTCATTCAGGTGCGGGTTATCGCTAAAGTAAATGCGCTGAAGGGGCTCGCGGTAGGTGTACAGGTTCTTCGCGCGCTGACGCTTGCCGGTCTTCGGCTCCAGAATCTTCGCGGCGGCGAGCGCCTCATCGGTGAGGTTCTCGCTGGTCAGCGCAATCTTACGCAGGATGCGGTAGGCGTCATCCTGCAGTTCGGTGCCTTCCCAGCCGCGCAGGATCGTGTTGATGAGGCGGAACTCCTCGGCGGTGGGGTTCCAGGCGGGCAGCTTTGCGGCGTCGCTGGGTTCGAGGCGGTAGCGCTCCCCCAGATCCGTGGTCACGTGGGTGATGCGCGCGCCGGCGTCCCGCAGGGTCTGCTTGGCTCGTTCAAAGGCGCGTTCCTGGGACTCGCTGAGGGAGCCGTTAGCGCGCGTGCTAATGCCGAGCAGGGTCAGTAGCTCGTTGCGGCTGATGCCCTGGGTTCGGGTTGCGGTGTCGCGTGCCTCGGCGGCGGTGGCGAGGCGGTGAAGAGTCATGTAAAGCTGAGCTGCGGTGGACATGATTCCATCATACCGTGTGTGTTCCGCGGCACTTACTTAGCGTATGGGGCGGATCAGTGCAGGGGGTGGCTGCGGGAGGAATACGCGGGTACGCAAAAGCCCGGTGCCCCCTCCCACAATCGGGAGAAAGCACCGGGCTGCGCGTCTCTGTGCGTCTTACGTGAGAAGCGCGAAAAACGCGAGAACCTTACCGGCTAGTCCTTAGCGGACGTCCAGCAGGTCCACCACGAAAATCAGGGACTCACCGGGCTTAATGACCGAACCAGCGCCGCGGTCACCGTACGCCATGTCGGCGGGAATCTCCAGACGACGACGGCCGCCGACCTTCATGCCGAGCAGACCCTCATCCCAACCGCGGATAACCTGGCCAACGCCCACCTGGAACGGCAGCGGCTCGCCGCGGTTCCAGGACGCGTCAAACTCTTCACCGGTGGAGAAAGCAACACCAACGTAGTGGGTGAGCACGCGGGAGCCGGGAACAACCTCAGCGCCAGCACCCTCGATCAGGTCGGTGATGACCAGCTCGGTGGGGGCGTCGCCCTCGGGGAAATCGATTTCGGGCTTTTCGCGGTCGAGGTTACGCTGACCGAAAGACATGGGTGTCTCCTTTGATTGGTTCGAAATACATCGAAATAGTGGGTGCGCCCGCCGCCTACGTCATATAAGCGGCGAGCGCGAAATAAAAATGTGGGCTACTGCGCGGTAGCCGAAGCGGTAGCCGCCGGGGTTGCGGTCGCAGAAGCGGTTGCCGAGGCGCTCGCCTCCGCAGCGGCCGCGCTAGAAGCCGCCTGAGCACGCTGCAGGGTCTGCGGGTTCTCCTCCGCGCCCAGAATATCAACAACGAACACCAGAGTGCCCGAAGGCTTGGAACCGCCGGTGTCGTTACCGTACGCCAAATCCGCCGGGATGACCAGCTCAACGCGGGAGCCGACCTTCTTGCCCTTCAGACCCTGAGTCCAGCCCTTGATAACGCCCTGCAGGGAGAGGCCCATCGGGGTGGAAGCGTCATAGTTGCCGTCGAAGACCTTACCGTCGGAGTACTGCACGCCAATGTAACGCACGTACACGGTATCGGTTTCCTTGACCTCGGCGCCCTCGCCCTCAATGAGGTTCTTCGAGACGAGCTCAGTGTATTCCTGCTTGGTGTCGGGCAGCTTAATATCAGCCTTGCCGGTGGACTCATCCAGAGTGAAGGACGGCAGCGACGGGTCAGCCTCAACAGCCTTACCGGTTGCGTACTTGGGCAGCTTCGTCTTCACGGTGTACACCTCAACGTTAGTTGCGGCACCGGGCGAAGCGGTCGTAGTGGTCACGCCCGCGGTGCTACGCTGCTGCAGAACGTTGGTGGTGTACGAGAAAGAACCGCCAACCTTAATCTTCTTCAGGGTTTCGTACACCTGCGGTGCAGCCTGCTTCAGCTGATCGTTAATCGGCAGCAGAATCGGCTCGCTGGAGTAAGTGGAACCGTTAAGCTTGCCGTCGGTGCCGTTGAACACGGCAGCCTCAACGAGCACGTAGTCACCATCGTTGATGGAGTCGCCGTTGCCTTCCTCAATCACGTATGCGGAGGGGCTAGAAGCGGCGAAGGGAGTCGCGAAGGACGCCTCAGGCGCAGCGGTCGCGTTCTTCAAGGTGTACTGCACCTTGGACAAATCGCCATTGCTGGACTGCGCGCCACATGCGGACAGTGCGAGCGCGAGAGCTGCCGCGCTGGCACCGAAAATAGTGAGCTTAGAGCGTTTGGTCATAGTGTTATCCTCTGGGGTTTTCTGTGAGAGTGGGGCGTGTGAGTGCCCGTGTGCCACAGAACAGTTTACAGGTATAGGTTTAGCTGTTTTATGCTACGGCACGTAGCTGTGTTCAGGCTGTGTCGCGGCGCGGGGTGAGCTGGGGTTTTAGCAGGGCGGCGGGAATGCCGCCTCCTGATGCTGACGCGCCTTAGACGCCAACAGGCTTAGCACCTCCTCCAGCTCCTCGCTGCCAGTAGCAAACGGGTCCTTACACACCAGCGTGTGCTGCGGGTAGGCGTTGAGCTTCAAGTGCACCCAATCCACGGTGAACTGCTCCCCCGCCGCAACCGCCGCGTTAATGAAACGCGAACGCTGCAGAGCGCGAGTGTTCGGCGGCTGAGTCTTCGCCGCCTCCGCAGCACCCTCGGGCAGGATGCGCTTGACCGCACCGCGACGAACCAGCGCGTGGAAGACGCTACGCTCCGGGTCGATGTCGTGGTACGCCAAATCCAGCTGACGGATGCGGGCGCTCGCATAATCGGCAGGCTGACCAGCCGCGCGGGCGCGGGCAATATACGCATCCAGAAGCTTCTTCTTAATCGCCCAGTCAATCTCAGTATCAATGCTGCTGTAGTCGCCGGACTCGATAGCGTCCAGGGTGCGTTGCCACAGGTCCAGGGCGTATTCCACGTGATGGTGGTGCGCGCCGTACTGCTGCACGTACTGGCGTGCCGCATCCAGGTAGTGGCGCTGAACGCTCAACGCCGTGTAGTGCTTACCGTCCGTGGTCTCGAAGGTCGCGGTGCCGGTCAGATCGTGGCTGATAGCGCGCAGAGCCGCCGGAACAGACACAATATCCAGGCTCGTGACCGGGAAGCGGTCCTCCAGCATGCGCAACACCAGGTCGGTGCTGGCAATCTTCAGCAGAGTCGTCGGCTCCGCCATGTTCGAGTCGCCATTAATGACATGCATGCGGCGGAACTTCGAAGCGTCAGCGTGCGGCTCGTCGCGAGTGTTAATGAGCGGGCGAGCGCGTGAGGTTGAGGTGGATGCCGCCTCCCAAATGTGGTCAGCACGCTGCGAGAACGAGTACGAGGGCACACCCGTGCTGGAGGCCGGGTCGGTCGAACCGGGCACCGGACCGCCATTTGGGTGGGTCTTACCGGCGCCGACCAGAATCTGGCGGGTCACCAGGAACGGCACGAGCTGGGCAATCAGGTCGTTGAACTGCAGTTTGCGGCTGATCAGGTAGTTCTCGTGGCTGCCGTAAGAGTTGCCCGCCGAATCCACGTTGTTCTTGAACAGGTACAGTTCACCGTCGAGGGGGCGGCCCTCCGAACCTGCGAGCAGGCGCTTGCGGGCGGTACGCGCCAGATCAGCGAAAAGCAGCTCACCGGCGCGTTCCTGTGCGAGCAACTCGTCAATGCTGCCGCATTCGGCGGAGGCATACTCGGGGTGCGAACCCACGTCAAGGTAGAGCCTACCGCCGTTGGGCAGGAAGACGTTCGTTGAGCGCCACTGATCCAGGACGGGCTTGAAAAGGGCGGCGGCGGACTCTTCGATGCTCAGCCGACCGAGCCCGTGCGGGACGTAGCTGAGCCCGAATTCGCTTTCAATGCCGAAAATACGGTGTTCCATGATGCTGACCCGGCGCGCAGGTGCGCCGGTTACTCGCCGCCCTTCTGGACGAAGCCGGTGACGAAGTCTTCAGCGTTCTCAGCGAGCAGGCCGTCAATTTCGTCGAGCAGGTCGTCGACCTCGCTCACGTCAGAGACAACGTGGGAGGCGGCGAGGGTCAGTTCCTGCTCCTGCTCGGCTGCGGTGGTTTCGGTCTGCTGTGCGCTGATGCGTTCGCGGCTCATGGTTCTCTCCTCAAGGGGTTTGCGGTTGTGGACAAATAAGTTTTTAGTGGGGTCGGGTGCGGGGTGTAAGGGTTTTGGTACCCGGATTCTCCTGCACCCTACCTGTGGGTTATGTGGTTTTTACTCTTCCGAATGGGGGTATTCGCCCCGGGGAAGAATATGAGTTTATGTGGGTTTGGTGGTGGTGAGGTGCTACTAGCGCAGGCGGTTCAGCAGCTCATCCGAATGGTTCACCTCATCCAGCAGCGGCTCCACCTGGGCGGCACCGTACCGGGTCGGCTCCATCATCGTAAAACGAGTCAAATCCTTCGAATACCTGCCACGGCAAGACACCGTATCCCAGTTAATACCGAGAATCTCCTCCGGCCAACGCGCCATCAACGTGCCACGCAAAAACGCGCGCGTCTCACGCGGCGGCTCGGTCGTCGCACGCTCAATCTGCTCCGCAGAGAACAGCGTGCGCATACGGCCACGCGACACCAGACGGTGATACAGGCTCTTCGACGGGTCAATATCAGCGTACTGCAAATCCAAAGCCTTCAACTTCGGATTCGCATAATCTACGCCCTGAGCGACATAACCGCGCACCAGCGCATACTTCGCCACCCAATCCAGACGATCTGCCAGTGAGAGCGGGTTGGTTTCCAGGGCGTCCAGAACCTCGCCCCACAGGTCAAGGATCTGCGCGGTCGCAGCATCCACACCCGCCGGGTTCGACTCCTCGTGCGCACGGGAGGCCTCATAGTAGGCGCGCTGAATCTGCAGGGCACTCGCCGAACCGCTCGTGGACACCGGGTTCGGCAGGGTCGCCGAAGACGGTGCCAGCGGCAGCTGAGCCGACAGCGACAAATCGTGGCTGACCGCGTGCATCGCCGCCACCGGATCGGACAGGCGCACACCCGGCAGCGCGGGGTGCTGCTCGCTATGCGACTCAATCAGGTTCATCACCAGCGCCGCCGTACCAAACTTCAACAGGTTCGAATAGTGCGAGAGGTTCGCGTCCGCCGGAATCACGTGCAGGCGGCGGTACTTCGACTCATCCGCGTGCGGCTCATCGCGCGTATTCACAATCGGGCGGCGAATCGTGGTCTCCAGACCAATCGTGCGCTCAAAGAAATCAGCACGCGAACTAATCTGAAAACCCGGAACCTCACCGTGCGTACCAATACCCACACGGCCCGCACCCGTAAAAATAGCGCGGGTCGCAAAGAACGGCAGGAGCGCCTCCGCAACCTGCTCAAACGGAACGTCACGGCTAATCAGATAGTTTTCGTGGGCGCCGTACGACTGACCCTTCGAGTCGGTGTTGTTCTTGTACAGCTTCACCTGCGGCAAATCCTGCGCGTGATTGCCCAGCTCCACCAGCGATTCGTACGCCAGCGCGTCACCGGCAGCGTCATAGAGCACCGCGTCGGCGGGGGTCAGAACCTCCGGCGACGAATACTCTGGATGCGCGTGATCCACATACAGGCGCGCACCATTGGGCAGAATCGCGTTCATGGTCACGCGGTCCCAGTCCAGACGCTCCGGGAAACCACCGCGGCCGTGCACACCGGCGAGCGCATCCAGGGCGCTACGCGGCTCGGCGGGCTCGCCCGGTGCCTGAACCCCCGCCTCACGCATAATCTCCAGGGCGATATCTTCGCTGGTCAGCTCGGTGCGGGTGTGCGTCATCTGGCTCGAGTGGGCGGTGGATGCGTCCTGAACCTGACCGAACGCATCACGCAGCGGCGACTCGGACTCGCCCAGCCACTGACCCCCGGGGGTGGCGGTCGAGTAGTTCTCTGCCTGGCGTGCCTGCTCGGCGGTCAGCTCATCCGCCAGGGCGCGGCGCTGCAGCTCCTCGCGGAAGGCGGCGCCGCGGCGGAAGGCGAGCTTGGCGTAGGTGTTGACCACCAGTGCGGACAGCACGGTCGGGTTGGTGCCCGGCACGGAGGGAGCGATGACGCCGTACTCGGTTTCGGCACCCATAATGCGGTGCACGCCGTAGCTGGGGGTGGAGTTCATGGGGTTCTCCTGAAAAAATCTATACCATCTAAAGGCTCTGGACCTGCGGTAATACTAAGTTTATGCGGGATAAGCGCGGTTTAGCGCGGCGGCTCCACCGACACCAGGCGGCCACGCACACCGGCAACGGTGAGCGCGTCCTCAATATCGGGCAGCGGCGGCAAGTCCACCTGATCCTCAAACTCGGCGCGTACCGCCTCCAGCAGGTGGCGGGTACCAATACCCACACCCGCTGCGTTATCGCCGGCGGTCAGCACCTGCAGCTGCTCCTTAATCGCGGCCTTCTTCGCGCGGTCCACAATATTGCGAATCACCGCACCCGAAGCGAAATCGCCGCGGTACAGCGTGTGAGTGGACAGGTTCGCGCTCGCACCAGAACCAACGACCATGGAAGAATCCACGGTCGCCACAGCGTACGCCGTGGAGGGGGTGCGCGCGTACAGCTGACCCGCCGCCGCCGCAATCATCGCGGTCAGGGCGGCGCGGGTCGAACCGGCGGCTGCCACCTCTGCCGCGTCCAGGGGCAGGTCCTCGGTCAGGTACAGGCCGAAAATCTCTGCGGCACCGGCGGCATCAGGGCGGTTAATGCGAATCTTCAGGTCGAGTCGACCCGGGCGCATCACCGCGGCATCAATCAGGTCTTCACGGTTGGTCGCACCAATAACGATGACGTTCTGCAGCGACTCCACACCGTCAATTTCAGCAAGCAGCTGCGGCACGATGGTCGTCTCAATATCGGAGGAACGACCCGAACCGCGCATACGGAACAGCGACTCCATCTCGTCAAAGAACACGACGACCGGGTGGCCCGCCTCCGCCTTCTCACGGGCGGCAACAAAAATATCGCGAATCTGACGCTCCGTCTCACCAACGAACTTATCGAGTAGCTCGGGGCCCTTAATGTTCAAGAAGTAGCCGCGGGTATTCGAACCCGGGTTCAGCGCTGCGGCACGGGCGGCCAGGGAGTTCGCCACGGCCTTAGCAATCATGGTCTTACCGTTACCGGGAGGACCGTACAGCAGAATGCCCTTGGGCGGCGCCAGGTGGTAGCGCTCAAAAATCTCGGGGTGCAGGTAGGGCAGCTCCACCGCGTCGCGAATCTGCTCAATCTGCGCGCCCAGGCCACCAATCTGCTCGTAGGTGACGTCCGGAATCTCTTCCAGGACCAGCTCCTGCGAGCGGGAGGCGGGCACCTGCGAGGTAATCATGCGGGTGCGCGTATCGAGGGTCACCGCGTCGCCGGTGCGCAACTGCTCAACATCCAGGGAACCGGCCACGCGCGCCACCTGCTGAGCACCCGAGGAGGTATCGACCAGCACGCGCTCGCCGTCGAGCACCTCGCGCACGGTCACCACGTCGCCAAAGGGCTCGGTGTCCAGGGCGACCACGGCCTCGGACTTGTCGTTGAGCAGCACGGTCATGCCGGGGGTCAGCATCGACAGGTCAATGAGCGGGGACACGGGAATACGCATCATGCGGCCGCTCACCTGAACATCCAGGTACGTATCAATCTCGGCGGGGGTCTTATCGTCCGCAACCTGCTCGTAGGTCATGGTCTGACCCTCATGCACCGCCAACACAATCGCCGAATTCAGCGGCGGCATAACATTCTGCGACAGGGACGCGCGCAGACGCTCCACCTGGTAGCGCATGCTGGTGATTGCCTCAACGAGCTTGCGGTTCTTCTCCCCCGCACCACGAATCTGTCGGCTCATATTGTCGCGGGTTGCCTCCGCCGCGGAGAGTCGACGCAGCACGGCGTCATACTCCTGCGCGCTGACGGGCTGACTGCCGGGCAGGGAGGTCGACCCGAAAGCAGCCGAGTAGTGCGGTGCCGCGCTGGCTGCACTGTGGGCGGTGCCGTACTGGGGGGTTCCTGCCTGATCTGCAGATTCGTGGGTGGACACGGTAGCTCCTTTAGCTGTTCGTCCTAATCGGCGGCTACTCGGTGCGGGTACTGGGTGGGTATCGGGCAAGGCGAGTAGCCTGGTGAGTGCACTGCGGGGGCTCCAGGCAACGCCCGTGCCCCCGCAGGTCAAAGATGGTTCAAATTATTCAGCAGACTCAGTCGCCTCAGCCGCTGCGCCGTTATTCTGCTCAGACTCCATGGCGTTTTGCGCAGTACCGTTCTGTTCCAGCGCAATCTCGTTCGCACGTGCGGCGTGAGCGGCAAGGTTCTTCGCATCGCGGGCTGCGCGGCGAATCTTCTTATCGGTCACCTCACGCTCACCCACGTTCATGGGAATCCACGCGTTCATATCCTCTTCAGAGAAGTCCGTCTTGGACGCGCGACGCTTCGGTGCCAGGCGTACCGCGCCGTCAGCCAGGCGACGAGCCACGACCAGGAACGCGGTGTGCGCAACCATGCGGTGGTCGGGGCGGACCGCCAGGCCCTCCACATGCCAGCCGCGAACAATGGTTTCGTCACATTCGGGTTCGGTGAAGCGGCCGTCCAGGCGCATGCCCTCAACCAGGCGGGACATCTGGGTCACGGTCGCAACGTAGCAGATGAGCACGCCGCCGGGTGCGAGCGCCTCCGCCACGGCGTCCAGGCATTCCCAGGGTGCGAGCATGTCGAGTACGACGCGGTCGACGCTGCCGGGCTCTTCAACCTGCGGAAGGGTGTCCTGCAGGTCGCCGATGCTCAGCTTCCACGCCGGGTGCGGGCCACCGAACATGGTCTCAATGTTGCCGCGGGCGACGTCTGCGAACTCTTCACGACGTTCGAAGGAATGCACGCAACCGTAGTCGCCGACTGCACGCAGCAGCGCGATGGACAGCGCGCCGGAGCCGACGCCGGCCTCGACGACGCGCGCGCCGGGGAAGATATCTGCCTTGACGATAATCTGCGCGGCGTCCTTGGGGTAGACGACGGCTGCGCCGCGCGGCATGGAGAGCACGAAGTCCTTGTAGAGGGGGCGTAGCGCCTGGTAGAGGATGCCGTGAGTGTTGGCGATGACGGTGCCTTCGGGTGCGCCGATGAGGTCGTCGTGCTTGAGGAAGCCCTTGTGGGAGTGGTATTCGCCGCCTTCGGCGAGGGTGATGGTGGTGATGCGGCCGCGTTCGTCAGTGATTTGGACGCGCTCGCCGGGGCGGAAGGGGCCGCGGCGGTTGATTGCGCCGGTGGGGGTGTGGGTGCCGCTGCTCACGGGGTGGTTCTCCTCGGGTTTGGGTCAGTCTGTGCTGTTCGCCGTCGCGGCGAACTGTGGACGGAAAAAATCCTTTTCTATTTTAGCGGAGTCTGCAAATCGGCTGTGGCGCGTTACCCCGCAAGCGTGATAATGAGGCGGCGGCTCCCCCGCCCGGTTTTATTACACCGCGGTAGAAAGCTGGCGCATTACATGGAGGCACAAAAAAGCGCAGGGCGGCAGCCACGGCTTTCACACCGTAGCGCCGCTCCTGCGCTTCAACGTTTTGTGGGGTGTTGTTCCTTAGAGGACCACGCCCAGGCGTGCCGCCAGGATGTCACGCACCAGCGCGCCACCACCGACGGTGGTGTCCGCCAGAGCCTTCACAGCCCACGCATCCACAGCCGCCAGTGCCGCCGGTGCGTTCAGGTCCTCGCCGAGCGCCTCACGCACATCGCCCAGCAGCTCAACAGCCGCCTCATCGGTAACGCCTTCGGAACCCTCACGGCCCTCAGCCATCGACACCGCGTGACGGTAAGTGTCCAGGCGAGCCTTCGCGTGCTCCAGTAGCTCATCAGTCCAGAACCAATCCGAACGGTAATGCTGACCCATAATCGCCAGACGCACCGCGTTCGCATCCTCACCGGCTGCACGCAGACGCGAAACCAGCACCAGGTTGCCGCGGGACTTGCTCATCTTGTGGCCGTCCAAACCGACCATGCCGGTGTGCGCGTAATGCTTAGCGTGCGGACGTGCAGACACAGCCCACGAATGGCCCGCACCCAAATCATGGTGCGGGAACGTCAAATCGTTACCGCCCGCCTGAACGGTCAGCGAACCATCCACGAAACGGCGGGCAATCATCGTGCATTCAATATGCCAGCCCGGGCGGCCCGCGCCCAGCTCGCCGGCATCCCAGCTCGGCTCGCCCTCACGCTCAATACGCCACAGCAGCGGATCCAGTGCGTCACGCTTACCGGCACGGTTCGGGTCGCCGCCGCGCTCAGCGAAAATCTCCAGCATCTCATCACGGCTCAGATGGCAGACCTCGCCCGGCGCCCACGAGTAACCCTCGGCATTCGCGGGCAGCTCACGCACAGCCTTCAAATCCAGGTACACGTCACCGTCAGGATGCACCACACCCTGCTCATCCGTGAAACCTGGCACGCGGTACGCCAGGCCGCGGCGCAGCAAATCCTCAATCAGCGGGAACAGCCACTCAATGGACTCCACCACACCCACATAGTGCGCCGGCGGAATCACGTTCAGCGCCTTCATATCGGTGCGGAACAGCTCCGTCTGATCCTCAGCCAGCTCACGCCAATCAACGTTCGTCGCGGTCGCACGCTCAAGCAGCGGGTCGTCCACATCGGTCACGTTCTGCACGTACGTCACCGGCACGCCCGCATCCAGCCAGGCGCGGTGCAGCAAGTCAAAAGCAACATAGGTGGAGGCGTGACCCATATGCGTCGCGTCGTACGGGGTGATACCGCAAACGTACAGGCTCGCCGCCTTATCCTCCTGAACCTGAACAATCTCACCGGCAGAAGTATCAAAAATGCGCGGCAGCGCAGCCTGACCGGGCAGAGTCACAGAGGCGGGGGCATCCCAAGCTCGCATGGGTTTCCTTTCCGTAAAAACGCCCACACCCGGTGGACGCGCCACACCCGCCGCCCAACCCAAGAGCATGCGGGTGCCAAAAAATCTACTCCAATAAGAATACCCGCCCGTGAGAAACTCACGGACGGGTATGTCATATCACGCTGAGGGCTAAAGCCTTAGAACGCCGAAGAAGTAGCGTTCAGAACGCCAGTGCCCAGACCAACGAAAATCAGGATACCGAGCGCAATGCGGTACCAGATGAAAATGCCGTAGGACTTCGAAGACACGTACTTCAGGAACCAGCCAATCATCAGGTAACCCACCACGAACGCGACCAGAGTCGCAACGATAGTCGACGGGATACCGTAGTAGCCGGTCGCCTCCTCGCCGGTGACCACCTTGAAGGTCTTGTACAGGCCAGACATGAACACGGCGGGCATCGCCAGAAGGAACGAGTAACGTGCCGCAGCCTCACGGGTGTAACCCATGAACAGACCCGCGGTAATCGTACCGCCCGAACGGGAAACACCCGGGATCAGTGCCAGCGCCTGTGCGCAACCGTACAGCAGGCCGTGACGGAACGTCAGGTCCTTCAGCTCACGCTGCTCGCGGCCAAAACGGTCCGCAAGGCCCAGGAACACAGCAAACACAATCAGCATGGTCGCCACAATCCACAGGCTGCGGAACTGCGTGTCAATATAGTCTTCCAGCAGCAGGCCCAGAACGCCGATGGGCAGGGAGCCAATAATAATCAGCCAACCCATGCGGGCATCCGGGTCGTTGCGCGGTACGCGGCCGGTAAGAGCGCCAAACCACGCCTTCACAATGCGCACAATATCGCGCCAGAAAAAAATCAAGACCGCGGTCTCAGTACCCAGCTGGGTGATTGCGGTAAACGCGGCGCCCGGGTCAGCCTTCTCCGGCAGGATCTGGCCAACAATGTTCAGATGCGCCGATGACGAAATCGGCAGAAATTCGGTCAGGCCCTGAACAAAGCCCAAAATAATTGCTTGAATCCATTCCACGCATTCAAGGATACAGGAGGCGCACCCGCCCGGGGCGGTTCGCCGAAGGTGATGTGGAACCTCCGCAAACCGCCCCGTCCACACTCTGAAACGCTCAGGGTGCCGTTTCAGGAGGTACACCGCGGTGCAACCGGGGCTTATCCATAGCTCATCCACGGTTCACCCATGGCTCAAGGAGGCCGCGCAAACACCTCAAATGCGCGCTCTCCGGCGCATCAAAGGTGCGTCACCGGTGCAAGCATACTAGCCGCACGACCAGTCGAAAACACCCGTCTCAAAATCAAAAACAGCGCTACCGCACCCAAAATTCAGCACATCAAACTCATCGAACTCAATATAACGAGCCGTCAGGCCCTCCGGCAGAGCCTGCGCATAAAAATGAGTGCCACCCAGGTGAGTACCCACCGCAATTAGCGGCTTCGCCCACTCAAACCACGCCGAATCCTCAGCATCCCAATCGAAAGGACTCAAATAACCAGTCTGCGAGTCCACATTCTCAAACACATCACTGGGGACCTTACCTGCATTCGGGTCATCCGTCGGAACCCACCCCACCAGAGCAGGCTTACGAGCCAGCGGCTGCTGCTGATCCGCCAAAGCCCAGGCGCTGAAGCTCTCCTCCTCACCACGATGCTCACCGGGCCGGCGCACATCCTGCGGCGGCGGCGTGCGGGACGAGAACTCCTCCTCACTCAGGTACAGCACCGCAAACTCAGCATCCAAAATATCGCGCAACAACAACTGATACGGATGCACCCGCGCCTGCGCATACTGCACCTCAAACGGGTCATCACTAGCAGCATTAGCAACACCCTCAGTCGCCTCATCCTCAGCGAACTGGCCATCACCGGCAAAGAAAGAGAATGCCACAACGCCCGGATACTTCTGCGCATCCGGCAGGTACTCCCCCGGCAACCTCACCGTAAAAATATGCTGCATCGGCAAACCAGTAAAAGTACTGCGCGGCCACTGATCCTGCTCAATACCGGGACCGGTCGAACCCACCCAGCCAGCCTCCCACACCTCAGGGCAACCTGCAGGCAGAGCAGTATCATCACCACCGTGCAGCTCATAATTCCAGGCACGAACAGAAGAATCGGTGCCCGCCGCATCAACGGGGCTAAACACCATCGCGTAGCTTTTCATGAGAGTTCCTCCCAGCAGATTATTCGCCCCACAGCACGCCGATGCACACAACACCTGCGCACATTAACGCGTAAGGGCGGGATACATACTCCCAGTATGCATCCCGCCCCCACATCATGCACGGCTAACGGTCACCAGCCAACCGGTCACCAGCCAACCCCGCACGAAATATGTACGGCTATCGCCTACGCCTGACGCTCATCACGCAGCGCACGGTTCACAGCTGAAATCATCGCCTTCAAAGCCGCACGAGTCGTCGAGTTATCCACACCAATACCCCACAGCACGCGAGAACCAACAGCAGCCTCAACGTAGCACGCAGCGTTAGCAGTCGACGAAGACGACATGGTGTGCTCCGAATAATCCATCACGCGAATATCCACGCCCTCGCCCGACAGAATGTTCTGCAGAGCATCCACCGGACCGGTACCCGAAGCCGAACGGGTGTAAGTGTGACCATCAATGTTCAGACCAACACGCAGAGTAGTCGCACCGGTATCAGCCGAATCAATGTTAATCGACTCAATACGGTACTTACCCCAACGCTTCTCCGTGTCGGTTGCGGGCAAGTACTCATCCGCGAAGATGTTCCACAGCTTCTGGCTGGTCATCTCGCCGCCCTCAGCGTCAGTACGAGCCTGAACAATCTTCGAGAACTCAACCTGAGCACGACGCGGCAGATCCAGGCCGTGATCCTGCTTCAGCAGGTACGCCATGCCGCCCTTACCGGACTGCGAGTTCACACGAATAATCGCCTCGTAGGTACGACCCAGGTCGCGAGGATCAATCGGCAGGTACGGAACCTCCCAGTACACCTCATCCACGGTCTTACCCGCCTCAGCGGCGGTACGCTCCAGAGCCTCAAAGCCCTTCTTAATAGCGTCCTGGTGAGAACCAGAGAACGCGGTGAACACCAGATCGCCACCATACGGCGAACGCTCGTGCACCTTCAGCTGGTTGCAGTACTCAACAGTCTTACGGATACCGTCAATATCAGAGAAATCAATCTGCGGATCCACACCCTGGGTGTACATGTTCAGGCCCAACGTCACCAGGTCAACGTTACCGGTGCGCTCGCCATTACCGAAGAGGCAACCCTCAATACGGTCAGCACCCGCCAAGTAACCCAGCTCAGCAGCAGCCACGCCGGTACCGCGGTCATTATGCGGGTGCAGCGACAGCACAATGTGCTCGCGGTGGTTCAGGTTGCGGTCCATCCACTCGACCGAGTCGGCGTAAACGTTCGGGGTAGCCATCTCAACGGTAGCGGGCAGGTTCACAATCAGCTCGCGGCCGTTCTGACCAACCTCCAGCTCCTCAGCCACAGCGTTCACCACGCGAGCCGCGTACTCAAGCTCGGTGCCGGTGAAAGACTCGGGCGAGTACTCGTAGATAACCTTAGTATCAGAAATCATCTGCTCTTCGTACTTGCGGCACAGGCGCGCACCCTGCAGGGCGATATCCAGCACGCCCTCCTGATCCTGGTTGAACACCACGCGACGCTGCAGAACGGAGGTCGAGTTGTAGAAGTGCACAATCGCCTGAGGTGCGCCCTCAATCGCCTCAAAAGTGCGGGCAATCAGGTGCTCACGCGCCTGCACCAGAACCTGAATGGTCACATCCGAAGGAATGTGGCCGTCCTCGACGAGAGTGCGCACAAAATCAAAGTCAGTCTGCGACGCCGAAGGGAAACCAACCTCAATTTCCTTGTAACCCATCTTCACCAGCAGCTTGAACATCGCAAGCTTACGGTCGGTGTCCATGGGGTCAATCAGCGCCTGGTTGCCGTCACGCAGATCCACTGCGCACCAGCGCGGAGCCTTCTCAATGACCTTATCCGGCCAGGTGCGGTCCGGCAGGTCAACAACAATCTGCTCGCGGAAAGGGCGGTACTTGTGTACCGGCATGGGGCTGGGCTTCTGGTGGTTTTTCATGATGAATTTCCTGTTGGTTGGTCCGTCTCGCTCTACCCCAAATGTGGGGCTCGTACCGTGCCGGGTATCGGTCCCCGGCAGCCGTGGTCAAGGCGGTGCATCAGAAAGGATGCGAAGGTGAGATGCCGCGTCAAAAAGCCGGAACGGTTGCGGCAGATTCTAGCGTGCCCCGTTCCGGCGAATAAGCAGCAGGTTCACTGCCTGGCGGGTAACCCCGCGCTTGCTCTCACCGTCAATAGTCATGCCTCCACGCTATCACAGGGGTCGGAGGCGGTGGCAGGGCACCCGGGAAGCCGTCCATCATCTGGAAAGAATCAACGACAAAGGGGCGCAGCCACCATTTCTGGCGCTACGCCCCTCACTCAATATTCACGCATCTGCGCTATGCCCTAGCTAGAACCTAGTAGGCGAAAGCAGTCTGGCACTTGTGCTGATCAGCAGTCTGACCGGTCGCGTTACCCGCAATCGCAGCCTCCTGCTTCTCCATCGCCTCACCGGACGGGAAGTCAGTACCAATCGTCACAGACACGCCCAGAACCTCTTCAGTCGCTACCACGCGGGTCACGTTCAGCTTCGCGGCAATTTCCTTCGCCTCCGCCTCGTAACCGGTCGAGTAGAACACCGTGGTGAAGTTCGTCGGGCTAGCGGAAGTACCCGGAGTAACATTCGTGTAGCCCAGGCCCTCAATCACCGAAGCGATCGTAGCCGAGCGGCCATCCAGACCGGTCGCGTTGTACACGTTCACCGGAACCGTACGATCCAGCTGAACCGGAGCGGCAGAAGTAGCCTCAGCTGCCGGAGCCTTCTCCTCCTTCAGCGACTTATCGTCACGCAGACGCTGGAACACGTTCGCAGCATCCGCAGAAACCTGCAGGCGGTTCTCATCCTGGCTCCACGGCTCAGTCGGCACCGTCGCAAACACAACATTCGACAGGTCCACGCCACCAAGAGCCGCACCAACACCCACCAGAGTGCTGATATTACCCAGGTTTTTATCCACCGTCACGTTCTGAGTAATCGCCTCAGCAATGTTAATCAGACGGCCCGGATTCGACAGAGTACCCTCGCTCTTCACCTTACGCAGCAGCGAAGACAAGAAGCCCTGCTGAGCCTGAATACGACCAATATCGGAACCATCCGAGAAGCCGTGGCGGCTACGCAAGAACGCAAGAGCCTGCTCACCCTCAACAGTAGAAGTACCCGCAGGAAGCTTCAGGCCACTGTACTCGTCATCAATCGGAGCGTCCACACACACCTGAACGCCGCCAACAACCTTCGACAGCTCCTTCACAGCGTTAAAGTCCACCAACATGAAGTGGTCAATATTCACACCGGTCAGCTTGCTAATGGTTGCCACAGTACAACCGGGGCCACCGCGAGACAGAGACTCGTTAATCTGAACGTTCTCCTCAGCCGGGTACACGGTGCCGCTCTCAGGATCAGTACACTGCGGCACATCAACCATCAGGTCACGCGGGAACGACAGCACGCTCACGTTCTTACGGTCCTTGCTGATCTGCAGCAGCATCATCACGTCCGCGCGAGCCTCAGAATTGCGGTCATCCTCATCGCCGTACGCGCCGTTATTGCCCTTACGGGTGTCGGAGCCAATCACGAGAATGTCCAAGGCGCCGTTCTCCAGGCCGTTCTTGTAATTGCTGATGTTCAGCTCCTGAGTATGCAGATTATTGCGCATACGCAGAGCCAACACGCCACCAAAGCCAACAACAATGACGAGCATGCAAGCAGTAAGCAGAGCAATCCACTTATTGCGGTTTGAAGTCATCACCGTCGTGCGCATATGACGACCGGTGCTTCGTAAACGAGGTGCCTGGGGCATACCTTTTCTCTTTCTGCCGGTGAGCAAGTGCTTTCTCAGAGTAACACTCTTCCCTATGAGCGCCGAATGAGAGTGAAAAGTTTCACCCGGAGGCATGCACATATTTCTGCAAGCCACCGGGTGAAAACTAAGGATGCGCGACCGCCCCCAAGGGCAACCTCTCGGGGCTGCCTCGCAGGGCAAAATCTCAGGGCGATGCGCTCAGGAAAGCTACTAGAATCCCAGGCGGTTCAACGCACGCGCGTCAGACTGCCACTCCTTCGCAACCTTCACATGAATATTCAAATAAATGCGGGTACCGAGCATCGCCTCAATCTGCTCACGAGCCTTCGTACCAATCTTGCGCAGGTTCGAGCCGCCCTTACCGATAATGATGTACTTCTGCGACTCACGCTCCACATACAGGTTCACGTGCACATCCAGCAGCGGGTTATCCTCCGGGCGGCCCTCACGGAACTCCATCTCCTCAACCGTCACAGCAATCGAGTGGGGCAGCTCCTCACGCGCACCCTCCAGGGCAGCCTCACGCACGAGTTCCGCGATGAGGGTTGCCTCCGGCTCATCGGTCAGCTCACCGTCCGGGTACAGCGGCGGCGACAGCGGAGTGTACTGCGCCAGCAGGTCAGCAACCGCATCCACCTGGAAATGCTTCACAGCAGACACCGGGATAATCGCAGCCCAGCCGCCCTTACCGTCAACCGGCATCGGCTCAGCAACCTCACCGGCACGGCGCTTAGCCGCAGGACCCGAACCCTTCGCGAAAGGCACAGCATCATTCTTGCCGCCCTTACCCTTGGGGCCCTTACCCTTCTGCTTCGCACGATGCGCGGCACGCTTAGCACGAGCCGCACGCTCAGCGCTCATGACCTCCTCGCCGAGTGCCTCAACAGCCAGCAGCTGCTCACGCAACTCCTCAGAGCTCACGGTATCAGCCTTCGTCACAATGGCAACCACCGGCTTATTGCTCGACGCCACCAGCTGCGACGCAATGTAGCGGTCACCCGGGCCAATCTTCTCATTCGCCGGAATGCAGAAGCCCAGCACATCCACCTGCGAAAGGGTGCTTGCCACCAGGTCGTTCAGACGCTCACCCAGCAGAGTGCGGGGGCGGTGAATACCCGGGGTGTCCACCAGAATCAGCTGGTACTCGTCCTTGTGCACAATACCGCGGATCGTGTGGCGGGTCGTCTGCGGACGGTTCGAGGTGATAGCCACCTTCTGGCCAACCATAGCGTTCGTCAGAGTGGACTTACCCGCATTCGGGCGGCCCACCAGCGACGCGAAACCCGAACGGAAATCCTTCGGGTAGGTCGGCAGCGGGGTGCTCAAGTCCAGAGTGCTCAAATCGAGCGGGGTGTACTCCTGGTCCATTGTGTTTCTCCTTGTCAAACCCCGTGCGGGGTGTGTGGGGTGCCAGACTCATCTACCGTGCGCCTTCGGGGCGGGGCGGCTGGCTCAAAGTGTGTATGGGATGATGCGGCGTCTATGTTCGATGTCTAGCGGTTGCCGTGCTTATCGGTGGCAGGTTCAGCCTCTGCGGTATCTCCCGGAAGACCCGGATGCGGGTGCGGGTCCGCCACCGCCGGCGGCTCAGTGTCCAGGGCGAGAGCATCGGCGGTTTCATCCTCCGGGGAACCCTCAGTGCCCTCCTGCTCATCACAAGGCGGCTCGTACCACGCCTGCAGCATATCCACCTGGTGGCGGCGGCCCGACGAACCAATCGCACGAATATGAATACCGTCAATCTCAATCTCAGAACCAACAATCGGCACCATACCCAGATGCTTAGCGAGCAGACCGCCCACCGTATCAACATCTTCATCGTCGAGTTCACGACCGAAAATCTCGCCCAGCTCATCAATCCCCAGGCGGGCAGAGAGACGGAACGTGCCGTCATCATTCAGCGTGTAATCGGGGCGCTCACGGTCGTACTCATCAGAAATGTCACCGACCAGCTCCTCAATCAGGTCCTCAAGCGTGATCAGACCGGCGGTGCCGCCGTACTCATCAACAATGATCGCCACGTGCGTGGACTCACGCTGCATCTCACGCAGCAGGTCCATGGCGCGCTTCGACTCGGGCTCAAAACGTGCCGGGCGCATCAGCTCAACCACGGTCGGCAGGGCGGTACCCTCCGGGGCCTCACCGTGCAGGATGAAGGCGCGCATCGCGTCCTTCAGGTAGAGCACGCCCAGAATCTCATCGCTCGAATCACCAATCACCGGCATACGCGAATAACCCGAACGCAGGAACAGGCTCAGCGCCTCACGCAACGTGGTGTCGCGGCTAGCGGTGAGCATGTCGGTACGCGGAACCATGAGCGAACGGATGCGGGTATCGTCCATCTCAAAGACGGACTGCACCATCTGCGCCTCGTCATCTTCAATGGTTTCAGCGTCGGAGGCGCGGTCCAGGAACTCGCGCAGCTCCTCCTCATCGAACACACCCACCGGGGCCTCAGCCGAACGTTCCGGCGCCAGGCGCACGCTGAGCTTATCGAGCAGACCAGTCGCCGGGCTCAGCAGAACCGACAGGTAGTGCACCGGGCGAGCCAGCACACGAATCGACGCGACCGGGCGGTTACGTCCCAGAGCACGCGCTAGCACATGCAGAATCGGGTAGCCCACCAGCGCAACGATCACGAGGGTCAACACGACGGCGAGCGCGTGCACCTCAACCAGGTTCAGCAGGCAGGTCATGGTGGCGAGCACCGCGGTGGCTGCCGCAATGAGGCGGGTCAGGCGCAGCGGGTGCGTGTACGCCTCGGAGTCACCGTCGAGGGTGCGCTGCAGGACGCGCGCACCGAGGGTGTCCGGGTGTGCCTCCACGGCTTCTTCCGCCTCATTATGCGGCAGGTAGGTGAACGCGGTTTCGGCGATTGCCGCGACCACGGTCAGGCAGAGCGCGAGAACGGCGAGGAGGGCTGTGAGTAGGATGTCCACGCCGCTCCCCTAGTGTCGGGTTTCGACCGGTGCCGGGCGGCCCAGGAACTCTTCGAGGATGGAGCGCTGAATGCCGAACATTTCAGCTTCCTCTTCGGCGGTGCCGTGGTCGTAGCCGAGGCAGTGCAGAATGCCGTGGGTGGTGAGCAGGCACAGCTCGTCCAGGGTGCTGTGACCCGCGTCTGCGCCCTGACGTGCGGCGACGGGCGGGCAGAGGATGATGTCGCCGAGCATGCCGCTGGAGGGGGTTTCGGGGGTTCCCGGTTCCAGCTCGTCCATGGGGAAGCTCATCACGTCGGTTGCGCCGGGCAGGTCCATCCATTCGATGTGCACGCGTTCCATTTCGTCTTCGTTCACAATGGCGATGGACAGGTAGGTGTCATCGGCAAGGTGCATGCGTTTGAAGGCGTGCTCGACGAGGCGGGTGAGCACCTCGGTGTCTACCGCTTCGAAAGATTCGCGGATGAAGGCGTCGGTTGCCGGGTCGGCACCGGTTGCGGGTTCTTCACAGTCGAATTCGATCTCTGCCACCGTTTAGCGTCCTTCCGGGGTGGTCTGTGCGTTGTTGGGGTTCTGCTCGGCGTTCTTTTCGGAGCCGCCGTTGATGCCGGCGCGGTCCAGCAACTTCTCGGCTGCGGCCTCGATGGTGGCGCGCTTGACCTTGCGGTTGCGCTTGCGTTCCATTGCCTTCTGGTCTTCGCCCCACTGGTCGTAGGCGGACACAATGTTCGACACCAGGGTGTGGCGAACCACGTCAGAGGATTCCAGGATGCTGAAGTGAATATCCTCCACACCCTGCAGAATGTTGCGCACCTGCTTCAGGCCGGAGGCGGCGCCACCGGGCAGGTCAATCTGGGTGATGTCACCGGTAATGACCATCTTCGAGCCGAAGCCCAGTCGGGTCAGGAACATTTTCATCTGCTCGGCGGTGGTGTTCTGCGCCTCGTCGAGAATGATGAATGCATCGTTGAGGGTGCGGCCACGCATGTACGCCAGCGGTGCGACCTCAATGGTGCCCGCCTCCATGAGCTTGGGGATGGTTTCGGGTTCGAGCATGTCGTGCAGCGCGTCGTAGAGCGGTCGCAGGTACGGGTCGATCTTCTCGTTGAGGGTGCCGGGCAGGAAGCCCAGACGCTCGCCAGCCTCCACGGCGGGGCGGGTGAGGATAATGCGGTTCACTTCGTGGCTCTGCAGCGCCTGCACTGCCTTCGCCATGGCGAGGTAGGTCTTACCGGTACCCGCCGGGCCGATGCCGAAGATGACGGTGTTCGCGTCGATAGCGTCCACGTACTTCTTCTGGTTAATGGTCTTGGGGCGAATCGTGGTGCCGCGGGTGGAGAGGATGCTGGTGGACAGCGAGTGCGCCGGGTTGCTCAGTTCGTCACCGAGCATGCCCATGAGGCGGTGAATGACCTGCACGGTAATCTGCGTGTCGTGGCTGGAGAGCACACGCAGTTCGTTCAGCAGCTTAGCGGCGGTGTTGACGGCCTCGGAGGGGCCGGTGATGAGCACGTCCAGGTCCTTGGGGCGCAGGCTAATCTGCTCGAAGTAGTCCTCGATAATTGCCAGGTGCGCGTCCTGCGGGCCGAGCACGGCGATCATTTCTGCGGCGCTCTTGAAGGATACGGTGCGCGCGGTCGAGAGAGGTCGGGAGGTAGTCATATGGGCTCCTTGGCTAGTGATGTATTTACAAGTATAGATGTGCGTGATGCACCACGCCCTGGTGGATGCCTGTCAGTTGGATTCCTGTCAGCTAGGTTCTATCGGAGGGAATCCAGTAGCGGGCGCTCTACCAGCGGCCCAGCACTACGTTCAGGGTGCACATGGCGGCAGAACCGGCGGTGGAGGAACGCAGCACCTCGTCGCCGAGCAGTGCCAGCTGCGCGCCGGCGTCGGTGAAAAGCTGCACTTCGCGGTCGCTGATGCCGCCTTCGGGGCCAACGAGCAGGTAGATTTCGTCGGGCAGGTTCTCCGCCTCTACAAGCTTGCGTGCCAGGGCACTGAGGCGTTCGGTCGCCTGCTCATGCAGGATGAACACGGCGGCGGACTGCTCAGAGCCGGCTACTTCTTCAATGAGCTCCACCAGGTCGGCGGTGCTGTACAGGTCGTACACCTCGGGAATGAGTGCGCGGCGCGACTGCTTCGCGGCGGCGGTGACGGTGTTCTGCCACTTGGTGTGTGCCTTGGAGGCGCGCTCCCCCTTCCAGCGCACGATGGAGCGGTCCGCACTCCATGGAAGCACACCGTACACGCCCAGCTCGGTCGCAGTTTCGATGGCGAGCAGGTCGCGGCCGTCCTTCGCGAGCGCCTGCACCAGGTAGATGGAGGGCACGCTGCGTTCCTCGCACAGCTCCTGCACCTGCACGCTCACGCCGTCCGCGTTGATGGAGGCGACCGTACCGAGTGCGCGGCGGCCGGTGCCGTCACCCAGGTCGATGCGTTCGCCGAGCTCAAGGCGCTTGACGAGGGCGTGCTTGCCTTCGGAGCCGCCGAGCGCGCAGGTGGCGCCGGGGGTGAGTGCGTCGTATTCTTCCGTGCTGATGTAGAAGATGGGGGCGCTCATGGTTCTCCTTGAGGGTGCGGTTTGAAAGCGTGGGTAGTGTGCGGGTGGCGTATGAAATAGGTGTGTTGCTTAGCGCGGGTGCATGCAGTGCAGTGCTGACAGTAGCGCTAACAGGAAAGCGGCGGGTGCGGGTTGAGTACCGCACCCGCCGCATCCTCAGCTTGGTGTAGGGATCCTACTTGAACTGGTCCTTCAGGCGGGAGAAGAGACCGCCGCGGTGCTTGACCTGCGAACCTTCGGTGAGGGATTCACCGCGCAGGGAGGCGAACTGGCGCAGCAGTTCACGCTGTTCTTCGGTCATATCGGTGGGGGTAACCACCTGGATACGCACCAGCAGGTCGCCGCGACGCTCGGTGCCGAGCACGGTTGCGCCCAGGCCGTTGAGGGTGATCACGTCACCGCTCTGAGTGCCTGCGGGGATTGCAACTTCCTGGTCGCCGTCGAAGGTATTCAGCGGGATGGTGGTGCCCAGCGCCGCCGCGACCATGGGGATGTTCACGGTGGTGACCAGGTTGTCACCCTCGCGGCTAAAGTACTTGTCACGCTTAACGTTCAGGTCAATGTACAGGTCGCCGTTGGGGCCACCGTACAGGCCTGCCTCGCCCTTGCCGCGCAGGCGGATGCGCGCCTGGTCGTGCACGCCGGCGGGAACGTTGAAGGTCAGCGGCACGTCTTCACGTACGCGGCCCTGACCGTGACATTCAGGGCAGGGGGTCTTGATGACGGTGCCGTAGCCGTGGCAGTCGGGGCATTCAACCTGCTGCATGACGGTACCGAGGATGGACTGCACGCGGCGCTGCATGAAACCGTGACCGGAGCAGGTGGTGCAGGTTTCGGGCTGGGTACCCTCTGCGGTGCCTTCGCCGTTACAGGACTTGCAGGTCACAGCGGAGCGACGCTCAATGGTCTTCTCAACACCGAACACGGCGTCCTGCAGGCTGATGGAGACGGTAATCAGGTCGTCCTGGCCCTGACGCATGCGGGATGCGGGGCCGCGGGCACCTGCCGCGCCGCCGGTGAACATGTTCAGCAGGTCCTCGAAACCGCCGAAGCCGCTGAATCCGCCGCCCGGGTAGCCGCCGCCTCCGGGGTAGCCTGCGCGGCCTTGTTCGTCGCCGGTGGTGTCATAGTTGCGGCGCTTTTCGGGATCGGAGAGCACCTCGTAGGCGAGGGTGACGCGCTTGAACTCTTCGGCTGCGTCCTCGGAGGGGTTCACGTCCGGGTGCAGCTGGCGTGCCTTCTTTCGGTACGCCTTCTTGATCTCTTCGGGGCTGGCGTCGTTCGATACGCCGAGAGTATCGTAGTGGCTCATGCGTTTCCTTCCTCTCGAGACGATGGCGGTGCTCGATGAGTGCACCGCCAACAATGGTCGTATCAATTCTAGGGGATACTACCCCCGACCCGATACAATGGCTAGGCTGAAAGGGGGTCGCTCCCGCTATCCGCTTAATCTGCGGTGCGCCCCGAACCCCGTTTTAGTTCCCCGCCGGTTCTGTCTCACGGTTCCGTCTGATTGTTCTGTCTTATAGTTCCGGCGCTGTCACCGCCCCTACTGGCTCTGCTGCCCCTACCGCCCCAAAGGAGAATACGTTGAGTACCCACCACTCCCCCTACGGTTGGGGTGCCCAGGACCTAAACGCCGCCCGCATGAGCCGCCAGGCGCCGCCCCCGCGTAAGGTGCCGCTGCGCCGCGGCCTGCTGATTGAGGATATTAACGGCTGGGTGGGTGAGGTCGTGAAGGCTGAACGCATCGGCGGTGCTCTCTTCTTCGGACTCGAGGACGCGAAGGGCCGCGTGAAGAATTTCCCGTTGGGTCCGGGCTACCTGATTGAGGGTGAGCCCGTTGAGATTGTCGCCCCGGTGGCGGCGAAGGAGCCGAAGCGCACGATTTCTCGTTCCGGTTCTATTGCGGTGAAGAACGCCCCGGCTCGGGTGGCGCGCGCCTCCCGCATCTGGGTTGAGGGTCTGCACGACGCCGAGCTCGTGGAGAAGGTCTGGGGCCACGATCTGCGCGTTGAGGGCATTGTTGTGGAGCCGCTGCACGGCGTGGATGATCTCGCCGGTGCTATTCGTGAGTTCGCGCCGGGCACGGGCCGCCGCCTGGGTATTCTGGTCGACCACCTGATTGAGGGCACGAAGGAGCAGCGCATTGTTGCCGAGGCGATGGCTGTTCCGGGTGCCGCCGGGCACGTGAAGATCGTGGGTCACCCGTTCATCGATATTTGGCAGGCGGTTAAGCCCTCGGTGCTGGGTTTGAAGGCGTGGCCGCAGGTGCCGCGCGGTGAGGACTTCAAGAAGGGCACGCTACGTCGTCTGGGTCAGCCGCACGAAACGCAAGCGGATGTGGCGCAGGCATGGAAGCACATCCTCTCCCGCGTTGACTCCTACGCTGACCTGGACCCGACGCTGCTCGCCCCGGTCGAATCGCTCATCGATTTTCTCACCGAGCCGGGTGCCTAACCGCACGCGAAACCCGTTATTCCACCCCCGTCTGCGGGCGTAGGTGTGAGTTTGCTCAGAACCTTTCCCTCGCGGGCATTATCCTGTGGGTTTTGCCCGCTAAAGCGGTACAATAGTTGAGCGTGTGGCATTGCCCCTGTGGGTTTATGTTGCACCATCACTACACTCTAGGTCACCACCGCTCAAACGATTCACCTCCTCGGAGGGCAGATCCACCGGCTTAGGTGATCACCACAAGAAACTTCTATCGAACCAGGATTTTCGTGACTAACGATGTTCGCCCGGCAACCGGGCCTCAGAAAACCCGTAAGATTAGCGTGATTCAGGACCGCAACCGTGCGACTCTCGCGCATTTCGGCGGTATTCTCGGCATCATCCCTTCCGCTGCGGTTTTCTACGTCAGCCGCAATAACGCGCCCTTCGCTGAGCAGGAAGCTCGCGAGGCGATGAACTTCACCCTCTTGCCCTCCATTGCTCTAGTGGCGCTGTGGGTTGTGTCGTTCCTGCCCGGCATGGGCAACATTGCCATGGTTCTGGGTGCGCTCGTGTGGCTGTTCATGGCTATTGCGTCGCTGCGCGCCGGCATTGAGGTGAACCGCGGTGAGCCGTACAGCTACCGTTTGAACCCGCGCCTGCTGGACCGCTTCTACTCCACCGAGAACGCAGAATCCGCAGAGTCCTAAGAACTGACGGTCCTAAACCGCGCTGTCTCAGAACCGCGCTGATAACTTTTACGATGAACGCCCCGCACGTTGTGTGCGGGGCGTTCTACGTTTAAGTGGGGCTTCTTTGCCTAGTGCGCGTGAATTGCTGCAAACTCTACCGAATGGTGCTGTAGATAATCGTTGTTAAACGATCGTGGGCCCCTGTTACCAGGAGCCCACAACCGTATTCACTCAACTTCAGCAAAGACGAGAACACGCTGTTAGACATATACCGTCCTGCCATGACCTATTATGGCACAGCGTAACCTTCAACCACAACTTGAAATTGGGTGTTTTGGAGAATTTTTTCTAAGGAAAGTAATCGAAAAATACGCATCCCAAAAGCGGCATGAAGGAGTGGAAAATTCTTTCGGCTAGTCCAGCACAAATGCGAACAATTAGCACACCGGTGTAAGGTGTGATGCTCCCCCAAAGTCCCTCCAAACAGACCCGAAAAAATTTTTTAAAAGTTTTTCTGAACCCACAAAAACACCCCGAAATCACCGAAATATTACGGCAATACCGGGGTGCACGCCGCGTGCAGGCGGCGGCAGAGACAAGGGGCAAATGAAGTTGAACCAGATCTGAGCCAAGACACAGCTCCAGCTGAAAAGCCCCTAATCAAGCAGGTATTTCTAGTGCTCTTCAGAGACCTCCGGGAGCAGCTCGCGGGTGACCGCATCGCCCAGCAGGCGGCCCTTGAGGGTTAGTCGCACGTGGGCTTCAGGGTCAGGTTCAGCTTGAGAATTCAAAGCATCAGGCTCAATCAGAGCTTGAGAAACCAGCCAGCGCAGGGAGGCACCCAGCTGCGCCTCATCGTGCACGGCGAGCAGCTCGCGCATCGCCAAGCCCTCACGCACACGGATCATGAGCATAACCGTCTCAAAAGCACGAGTGGCGGTGTCCAGCACCTCACGTGCCGCCGCCGGGGACTCCCCCGCACGCACCTTCTGCGCATACGGCACCGGGTGCTTCACGTTCCACCAGCGGGTACCGTTCACGTGCGAGTGCGCGCCGGGGCCGATGCCCCACCAGTCCTGGTTGCGCCAGTAGGCGAGGTTGTGGTCGCTGCGGGTGTCCTCGCTGCGCGAGTAGTTGGAGACCTCGTACCAGTTGTAGCCGGCTTCGGTGAGTAGCTCCTCGGCGAGCAGGTACATGTCCGCCATGAGGTCCTCATCGGGTATGGTGTATTCGCCGCGGCGGATCTGCGCGGCAAGCTTGGTGCCGTCCTCCACGATGAGCGAGTACGCCGAAATGTGGTCCGGCTCGTAGGAGATTGCGGCGCGAACGCTGCGCTCCCACTGGTGCAGGCTCTCCCCCGGCGAACCGTAAATCAGGTCCACGGACACCTGCAGGCCGACCTCCTTAGCCCAGGCGACGACCTTCGGCACGTTCGACGGCGTGTGGGTGCGGTCGAGTACCTGTAGCACCTCGGGGACGACGGACTGCATGCCGAAGGAGACGCGGGTGAAACCGCCGTCCTTGAGGGTCTGCAGGTCTTCGCGGGTTACGGAGTCGGGGTTCGCTTCGGTGGTGACTTCTGCGCCTTCGACGAGGCCGAATACGTCGATGGCTGCCTGCAGGATGCGCACGAGGTCGCGGGCGGGCAGTTTGGTGGGGGTGCCGCCTCCGAAGAAGACGGTGTGCATGGGGCGTTTTGCGACGCCGGATGCCTCGAGGGTGCGGGCGGCGAAGAGGATTTCTGCGATGGCGTCGTCGGCGTAGGTGCCGAGGCCGATGCCGTCGCCGAAGTCTTCGGTGGCGTAGGTATTGAAGTCGCAGTAGCCGCAGCGTACGGAGCAGAAGGGGATGTGTACGTAGAGGCTGAAGTCGCGGTTTTCGCATCCTGCGGCGCTGGTGGCGGGGATGCGCCCGTCGCGGGGTGCGGGGTCGCCGGTGGGCTGGGCGGGCATTCTGCCTCCTGGAACTAGGGGTACAGGTTGGGGGAACAAATATAGGTGGCGTGCAGAGAACCCGGCGGTACACGGGGCACCAGCCGGGTTCTCCACACAAACAGGTCGGCACACAGCCGGAAAAGCTACGAAGCGGCGAAAGGCTACTTCTTCTTTTCCTTCTCCTCGCCCGAAGACAGCGCCGCGATGAAGGCCTCCTGCGGGACCTCCACACGACCGACCATCTTCATGCGCTTCTTGCCTTCCTTCTGCTTCTCCAGCAGCTTACGCTTACGCGAAATATCGCCACCGTAACACTTGGACAGAACGTCCTTACGCATCGCGCGGATGTTCTCGCGGGCAATAATACGCGAACCGATAGCCGCCTGAATCGGCACCTCAAACTGCTGACGAGGAATCAGCTCACGCAGCTTAGAAGTCATCATCAGGCCGTACGAGTACGCCTTATCGCGGTGGGTAATGGCGCTGAACGCATCCACCTTCTCGCCCTGCAGTAGGATGTCGACCTTCACCAGGTCTGCCTCTTCCTCGCCGTCGAACTTCCAGTCCAGCGACGCATAACCGCGGGTACGGGACTTCAACTGATCGAAGAAGTCGAACACGATCTCCGCCAGGGGCAGGCGGTAACGCATCTCCACACGGTCCTCGGACAGGTAATCCATGCCGCCGATCTGGCCGCGGCGAGCCTGGCACAGCTCCATAATCGCGCCAATGTACTCGCTCGGGGCAATAATCGTACACGCCACCATGGGCTCGCGAATCGTCGCGACCTTGCCCTCGGGGAATTCGCTCGGGTTGGTCACGCGCTTAGCGTTGCCGGCCTCGTCCACCACGTCGTAAATAACGTTCGGCGCGGTCGAAATCAGGTCCAGGTTGAACTCGCGTTCCAGGCGCTCACGCACAATCTCCAGGTGCAGCAGACCCAGGAAGCCACAGCGGAAACCGAAGCCCAGAGCGGCAGAGGTCTCCGGCTCGTAAATCAGCGCGGCGTCGTTGAGCTTCAGCTTATCCAGCGCGTCACGCAGTGCCGGGTAGTCCGAACCGTCAATCGGGAACAGGCCCGAGAACACCATCGGCTTGGGGTCCTCGTAACCGCCCAGGGACTCCTCGGCGGGCTTGGCGGCGGAGGTGACGGTATCACCCACACGGGACTGACGGACGTCCTTCACGCCGGTGATGAGGTAACCCACCTCGCCCACGCCCAGGCCCTTCGACGGGACGGGCTCAGGGGAAATCACGCCGATTTCAAGCAGGTCATGCTCAGCGCCGGTGGACATCATCTTAATCTTCTGGCGCGGCTGCAGGCTACCGTCCACAACACGCACATAGGTGACCACGCCGCGGTAGGAGTCGTACACCGAGTCAAAAATCATGGCACGCGCCGGGGCGGATGCGTCACCCTGCGGGGCGGGAATCGCCTCCACAATACGGTCCAGCAGAGCCTCAACACCCTCACCGGTCTTACCCGATACGCGCAGAACCTCGTCCGGCTCGCAACCAATCAGGTTCGCCAGCTCCTCAGCGTACTTATCGGGCTGAGCCGCCGGAAGGTCAATCTTGTTCAGCACCGGGATGATGGTCAGGTCGTTCTCCATCGCCAGGTACAGGTTCGCCAGGGTCTGAGCCTCAATACCCTGGGCAGCGTCCACGAGCAGAAGCGCACCCTCACACGCAGCCAGGGAGCGGGACACCTCATAGGTGAAGTCCACGTGGCCGGGGGTGTCAATCATGTTCAGCGCGTAGGAGGTGCCGTCAACATCCCAGGGCATGCGCACAGCCTGAGACTTAATGGTGATACCGCGTTCACGCTCAATGTCCATGCGGTCCAGGTACTGCGCCTTCATATCGCGCGGGGCAACCACGCCGGTGGCCTGCAGCATACGGTCTGCGAGGGTGGACTTACCGTGGTCAATGTGGGCGATAATGCAGAAGTTGCGAATAATCGCGGGGTCGGTCGCCGCCGGAACGGGCGGGTTCTTCGACATGGGTGCCAATCACATCATCCTTTCGAGATGCTGGCTGCGGGTATGGGCATAGTTACCTATCATTTTCCCATACCCGCGCCATATGTGCGAACGGACCTAGCGTTCCGAAGAATCCTCCGCGGATTCCGCACCACCATCACCAGGGTTTTCACCCTCGGAGGCGCCGCTGAGGGAATCCAGGTAGCCCTCAATATCCTCGGCAATCACCTCACCGGAGACAGTGCGCAGGGTCGAATCCATCTTCTGCTCAATCTCACGCACCAGCTCGACCTTCTCGTAGTCCTTCGCCATTTCTTCGGCGAGTTCCGCCTCCCACTCATCAGCGTGGGCGCGCAGGCGGTCGTACTCCTCCGACTCGACCTTGATGCCGAGAATGACCTCCAGCGCCTCAATCAGGCTCACGACCGCGCGCGGGTTCTGCTGATCAAAGCTCAGATACCCCGGGATGCTCATACGCAGCATGACCGAAGAGCGCAGGCCGTGCTCGGCGGCGAGTGCAGACATTGCCATCGTCACCGAGGTAGAACCGGTGTAGTCCTCGTGCAGAATACCGGGGATTGCCGCCAGCTTCTCATCGTGAGTGGTCAGCGTGTACGGGTACGGGCGGGTGTGCGCCACCTGATCCTCGAAGGTCTCAACGAAAATCGTGTGGTCCACGTGGAGCTTCTTCACGTACTTGAAGAAGCGGTTCATGAAACGCTGCATGCACAGGCTCGGGGCGGGGCCGGTCACCACGAGCAGGCGCAGGCGGCGCTCCGGGATGGTGACCATGTTGTAGAACATCTTGGGCCACACCAGGAATGTGGATTCGGAGTCATCGGACTTCTGCAGCTGCGGGGCGACGGAACCGTAGTCGTAGAAGTCGTCCATGTCGAAGCCGGGGCTCTCATCGCACGGGTCGAAGGCGCGGTGAATCACGTCGAGGGCGTCCTCGCCGTTGCCCGGGGGTTCCTTCGCGGAGTTGAAACCGACCAGCATGACGGTCGTGTAGTTGTCCTCCTCGGAGGATTCGCCCAGGCCCAGCTTGCCGAGCAGTCCCTTCTTCGCGGGCTGTTCTGTGGAGGCGGGCTTGGCGAAAGCGTCAAAGAGTCGGGCGGGAGGGAAGTTCGGCTGGCTCATCGTTGGTCCTTAGCTCGTGGTCGGTGGTTGTGTGGTGTGTATCGGCGGTACTCGCTCCCCCGGTGCCGTTCGTAGCGCTGTGTACGGCGCTATTGATAGGGCGCGGGCGGTGTGCGGTACCGCTGATAGTTCCCACTATACGGGCTCCCGTGCGGCCCGCAAGCGGTTTCGTCACCGGGCAGGCGCCTTCATAAGATTGGGCATAAAAATTCAGCAACGAGTCATCAGAGACAAACACATCACTCACCCACAGTTGTGTTTAGTCTTTCACCTGTTGCCCTGTGTCCTGCCCTGGTTGGATGTGGCTGGTTATGATGGCTGATATGGATTCACAATTTATAGCAAATCTTATCTCTGGCATATCGGCATTCGCTGCCATTGCTTCGGCCATTTTTGCAGGGCGGCAAGCTATTAGTTCTAAGGAAGCTAAGGCGAAGGCAGAGGAATCACACAAGGCAGCTCTAGACATGTGTGATGCAGCTCAGCGTTCTGCAAAGGCTGCAGAAGAACAGGCTAACCAGGCTGAGCTGGCACGTAAAGCTGCAGAGGAACGAGTCCGACAGGCTGAGAAGTCACTCGAGCAGATGCAGCAGCTTGTTGCTGAACAACAGAGCCAATCCCAGTCGCAGTCTAAGATTGCGGCTAACCTATGGCGCCCTAAATTTCAGCTAACTCATGTCCGAGAAATGCGGTACAAACTACAAAACATCAGCGAGCATTCTTTAGATGTGCTTAAGGTTGTGAATCAGAATGAATTTGTTTGGTGCGATGATATTCACCAACGATTCAATCCAGGTGAATCACTCGACATTCATTTAGGAGGCGTAGCGCAGATTCCCTTACCGTCAAATTTAATTCTTCAGGTTGCGGACCAAAATGAACCTATCTACGTTCAGATTCCAGCTAAATCTGGCTAAAGCAGTATTCATGCTGGTATATGCCCTACTGACGGAGAGACCCGCTGAACCCTAGTAGATAGCCCCGTACTGATAAAGGTACGGGGCCATCTATTTGCCTTATGCTGCGGCAGAGACGTCTAGGAAAATTACCGTGAGTGTAGAATACCTGGTATGGATCTATTTTCAAATATTCCTTCCTGGATATCAGTAGTCCCCGCCGCATTTTCAGCCCTTTTTGCAGGCATATCGTGGTATCAATCCAATGGTTCTAAGAAAGCGAAAGCGAAGGCAGAGGAGCGAGCCCGACAGGCAGAGGAATTGCTCGAACAGATGTCAGATATTGCGTCCAGCCTGCGCGGACCTGTCCTGGAACTGATTAAAGAACCTGGGAAATGCAACTACACACTGCGTAATAACACTGAAAGCTCTATCAAGATTCTTGAAGCGCTGAACCACAAATCCTTCTATTACGACGTTTACTCCGATGAGCTTGCTGAAATTCCAAAGGAGGTGCACCCCGGTAAGCCGATTGATCTGCCCCTGCCTCATACAGCATCCGTTAGAAGTCTGGATCTCCGAATCGAAATCAATGGGGAGGAAAAAATCCTCTATGTCGAGATTCCTCGATAGTCCGAGCTTTCAATATCAAGAACCAGCAAGCTTCTCGTAAGTTTGATGATATAGATGCAGATTGCTACAGCATTAATTACCTGAGCGTCTATGGAGCAACAAGGGCAATCGCATTTACTGAGATGCAAGGGCATATCTGTAGAGTAATTTATCCCCATTTACTCCATACTTTGAGTTGCTATTCATTACAGCAGGTAAGCAGATAAAAGAGACCCCCTGCGTTCCCCTTAGAGGAGGGGGAACACAGGGGGTCTCTGCCCTTAAACCAGAGAGGTACTCACGTACCCCGCAAGTTTTAGAAAGCCTTGTTTACCAGCGTAGCAAGACCGGACTTCTTGTTTGCAGCGGTCTTCTTGTGCAGAACACCCTTGGAAACAGCCTTGTCCAGCTTACGGTTCACAAAACGCAGAGCCTCAACAGCAGCTTCCTTGTTCTGTGCCTCAACAGCAGCCTTGACCTTGCGGGTCGCGGTCTTCAGCTCGGACTTTACAATGTTGTTGCGCAGGCGAGCCTTCTCGTTGGTGAGGATACGCTTCTTCTGAGACTTAATGTTAGCCACAATTAAACTTTCTGTTTTGTCTTATTGGTCGGTGAGGGCGACGCTGGCCGATCATCGACTGAGCGGCGTGGGGATGCCTATGGCAACCGGCCAGCAGTGCCCGATGACCATCGGACACTCAACCACACATAATACCAGATGAACAGCCTCCACGACAGACCCTCGCGGAGAGAAAAATACTGTGAAAACCGCTACACGCAGCTTCCACATCTAACGCCGGTCGCCCAAACAGGTTCCCGGCGTAAAGCACAGGGTGCTAGCCGTTACGGCGAGTCCACGCACGCTCAATCAGGCGGAACGTATCCTCCGGCATAATCGCACCCTCACGGCGCATCGAATCCGGGCGAACACGAATCACACGGTTCAGTTTCACCTCAGAAGCGCGGCCCTGCGGATCCCACGGACCCGAACCAATATCAAGGTAGTTCGAATCAGCGTGCTCACGGTTATTGTGGTCCTTGCTGGTCATCATCAGCGCCAGCAGGTACTCACCGTCACGACCCACCAGGATCACCGGGCGGTCCTTACCCTGCGAGTGGTCCTCCTCGAAGGGAACCCACGTCCACACGATTTCACCCGGGTCAGCGTCGCCGTCCAGGGAGGGCGAGTACTCAAAGTTGATCATGTCGCGGTAATCGCCCGGGTAATCCGAACCGTCGGATGCGCCGGTCGAAGCCGGTGCGGAAGGCTTAGGTGCCGAGGACTTTACCGAGGAAGACTTCGGGGCGCTCGGCTTAGGCGCCGAAGAGCCGGAGGTACGAGCCTCACCCTGACGAGAATCATCCTTGTGGGATTCGCTCTTCTGGGAGGACTCGGAGTCACCCTTAGACGCAGTAGCGTCGTTGAGGGCATCCTCTGCCGCCTTCTGCAGGAAGGGCAGCAGGGCAAAGAAAATTTTCTTCAGAATTTCGAGCATGGGCTCTATTATGCACTACAGGCGCGGAGGTAGAGCAATCGCCAAAACAGCCTGCTCCACCGCATACACGGCGTCCTGCGACTCGCCCTTCAGCTGGGCGTCAGCATCAGCCAGAAGCTGCACAATATGCGCCAACTGGGCGCCGGTAAAACGGCGGCCGTCACGCTGAGCCTGCTCAACCTGCCACGGCGCCATACCCACCTCACGCGCCAGCTCGTTAGCGCTCATGCGCACGTGGTGCACGCGCGCAATATTGCGGATGCGCATGGCGAGCGCACCCAACATCGGAATCGGCTCCGTGCCGGTGGCAAGGGAATGGCGGAGCAGACGCAGAGCCTCCGGGGCGTTACCGGAAATCGCGGCGTCACTCACGCGAAACGCGGTGACTTCGGTGCGGCCGCCGTAGTAGCGGTTCACCGCCTCTTCGGTGATTTCGCCGGGTACGTCTGAGAGCAGCTGCTGGCATGCGGCGGCAAGCTCCGCAGTGTCGGAGGCGGCGGCCGTCAGCAACGCCAGAGCCCCGCCGGTAATCGGGCGCTGAGCTGCTGCGAACTCCCCCGCCAAGAACTCGCTCTTCTCACGGTCGGTCTTGAGCGCCTTGCAGTTAATGAGCACGAACTGGGAGCGCACCAGGTCGATGAGCTTCTTGCCGCGGTTACCGCCCGAGTGGTTCAGAATGAGCATGATATCCGGCTCGGGGGCGTTCAAGTAGGCAAGCGTATCGGTCAAAAACTCGTCGCTCATGGAGGCTACGTTCTCAACCTCAATAATCTTCGCCGAACCGAACAGGGAGGGCGAAGCGTGCAGGATCAGCTCCCCCGCCGTGTAGGTGGCGGCGTTAATCTGAACGCGGTCCACCTCCGGGTGGATGCTGCGGAACAGCTCACGCAGGCGTGCCGCGGCACGGGAGGCGAAGTACTCCTCCGGGCCGTAGAGCATGACGGCGGGTGCCGGGGTGACGGTACGCCACGCGGTGTCGAGGGCGGGGCCGCCTCGGCGGGCGTAGCCTCGGGAACCACCACGCTGGGTTGAACGCTTACGCTCGGACACGCTTATCACTCGCCTTTATCTGCAGGGTACGGGCTGAACTCGGCCCCGCTGCGCGCGGGGTGCGGCGCGGGTAGAGTCTCGAGTATCCATCATAGCGTTTTCTTCTCAGATGCCTCCTAGCGGTGGTTAGGGGTAGCCGGTCAGGGTCAGTCGGTCAGAGGTAGATGTTTGCGGTTAGATACCCGCAGTTAGATAATCAGGAACGGGCGGGCTGATGGGAGCGTGCGGTGCGCGGTACTACCCGCAAATACTGCCGGTGCGTGACCGCGCGGTAGCGGCGCGCATCCACCCACCACAGGGCTATGCTCAACGCCAGCACGCAGAGGGCGCTCCACACCACCGCCGGGACGCTCGAACCGGGCTCCCACGGGTTACCCGGCGCATGCGCGGCAGTGTGTGCCGCCCACTCGATGCCCTGCGCGGCAAGACCACCGGCGCGAAGACACAGATCCGCCGCAGTGGGCAAACCCAGGAGCATGAATCCGAGCGCAACCAGCCCGGCGAGCATACTCAGCGGCGCCAAAGGAGCGGCAACCAGATTCGCCGGAACCGAGTAGAGCGGCACTTTACCGCTCATCGCCAAAATCAGCGGGGTGCACCACAGGGATGCCACGATGGGCGCGGCGAGCATTTCCGCGCAGAACACCGGCATGATGCGCATGAGCAGGCGAATCAGCGGCGGGCCCAGCAGGATCAGCGCGGAGGTTGCCGTCACCGACAGGGCGAACCCCATATCCACGGCGAGGTGCGGGGCGGCAAGCAGACACATCAGTACCGTTGTTTGCAGCGCCGCCAAGGACTGGCGACCCGAACCGCGCAGCATCGCGTAAGCACCGAGCAGACCCATGGCGAGGGAACGAATGACGGAACCCTCAGAGTCCAGCAGCATGGCGTAGGCGAGCACCGCCGCGACCCCGCACAGCACCATGACGCGGTGCGGAATGGCGAGGGTGCTCAGCCGGTGCACGAGAGGCGGCAGGGTGTGGGCATTTGGCGGGGTAGATTGCTGACGCTGGGCAAGTTGATGGGGTCGGGCGGGGCGGCGAGAACGACCCGTGCCTCTCCCCCGCAACCGCTGCATCCAGGAACGGAACAGCAGGTATGCGCTAGCGAAACGGTACGGACGAATCGCCAGCACCAGCCGGTACGCACCCAAAAACACAATGGCAATATTCGCCCCGGACACCGCTGTAATATGGCTGAGCCCGCTGAGCTTATACTCCTCCCGCGCGGTGGAACTCATCAGCGAATCATCCCCGTAGGCGGTACCCAAAACCAGTGCCGCCGACTCCGTGCCGAGGGTCTCCAGGGCGCGGGTACGCAGATGCTCCTTGAGCGTGGACAGGTACGGCTCCTCCGCGGCGCGAGTAATAGTGTTCGACCCGGCGCCGTAGGCGGGTGCGGGCATCGGGAAAATAGTTGCGCCGCTCAGCTTTGCCGTGGAGCCGTTGAACTCCACCGTGCCGAGAGCGGTCACCTTCATCCCCGGATAAATCGCCCGCGAGCGCGCGGCGCCGCTCCCCTGATGCTTAGCCGCAGAAACGCTACCAGCCGAGCTCGCCTCCGAACGTACCTCCGGACGCTGTGCAGCGCTCTTTGCCGAACCGTCACGCCGGTACACGCGCACCCGCTCATTCACGAGCGCACGCACGCTCCGCCCCTGAATTTCCTCCAGCTTAATGACCACCAGAGTAGTGCGCGGATCCACGCGGCGTACCTGCTCCACCGTGCCATTCAAACGAAGCGAGGCACCCTGCGCCTGCTGCAGGGTGGCGCGGGATGCATCCACCCCCGTAGCGCACAGAAGCACCGCCTGAACCGTCACGATACACGCCAGGAAAACCAGCTGACCGGTCGTGCGAAAGAGCAGGCTATAGGGCATCACCGCACGCGGCGGAAAGAACAGCAGAATCGCCAGGCACCCCAGTAGGGCAATGAGCACGCACGCCAGCGGATGCATCACCCGCCACGTGCCCACGGTCAGCGCTGCCGCGGTAAACACCCACAGCATCAGCACCGTGAACGTCAAGCGAAGGTCCAGGTGAATGAGGCTTCCCTGGGCGCGCAGCTCCTGCTCGTCGCGGCGGGTACGCCACCGTTCAGCACCGATGCTCCAACGGTAGCGGGCACGGTCATACGCCATAGCCAGCGACCGGGTGAGGCGCGAGGAGCCGGGAAAGAGCTCCCCTGTCTGCCACGCGCGCTTTTGCGGTGCGCTGGGTTTTTGCAGTGCAGCAGGCTTTCGCGCAGATGCCTGCTTGCCTCGCGAAGGGCGCCCCTGCGGCGTAGGCTCCCGGCGGTTCCATGCAAGCATTAGACCGTCACCAGCGGACGCAGGTTCTCCAGCATCGACGGGCCGATACCGGGCACCGCATCCAGCTCATCCACGCTGCGGAAACCGCCGTGCGCCTCACGCCAAGCAATAATGCGCTGAGCCATCGCCGGGCCAATACGCGGCAGGCTCTGCAACTCCTCAGCGGTGGCGGTGTTAATGTTCACCGGAGTTGAGCCCTTCTGTGCGCTCCCCGAAGCGGTCAGCGTGCGCGCAGGCTGAGGCTGAGCGGCATTATTCTGCGCTGCACCATTCGCCGCGTTACCCTGACCCGCATTCGCCGTGCCACCATTGGGCTGAATCTGCGCCGGAGCAGCCGTCTCACCGCGATGCGGCACATAAATCTGCACCCCGTCACTCAGCGCACCGGCAAGGTTCACACGGTCCAGGTCAGCATCCGCTGCGGCACCGGAGGCGGCGGCAATCGCATCCACGGCGCGGCCCTGCGCGGGCAGGGTGTACACGCCGGGGTTGTTTACGGCACCCGCCACGTGCACCCGCACGGTAGCCTCACCGGAGGCGCCACCCTGCGCGGATTCACTCGGGTTAGCACTCGGCTGGGCGGTCGACTGGGTGCCGGGGCTCTGCTGGGCACCCACCGCCTGCACCGACTCAGCGGAAGCACTCGGGGAGGCAAACTGCTCGGCACGCGGCGCCGCCGAAAACTGGGTCACACCCCACACCACGGCAACCAGCGCCAACACCGCCACGAGAAGCAGCACGCGCGGCGACAAGCCCCAACGGGTACTGCGGGTGGTGCCGGGCTGATCGGCCTGCTCCCATTCCGCCCAGTCGTCCACTTCGTTCCAGTCGGGCTGCTGGTCCCAGTCAGCCCAGCCGTTCGACTCCGGGCGGGATGCCTCGGGCTGGCTAGTGCCGGACTGGCTGGTAGGTGCGGGCTGGTTAGTCTTGGGCTGAGAGGTTTCACCCTGCGACGCCTCGGTATCTGTCTCCACCGGCGTTACCTCAGTGGAAATAGCCAGCGGCACGGTGTCCTCGGCATCCGGCGCACCGTTCTTGCGGGCGCGCGGGCTGCGGTAGAGGCTGTTCATCAGGGAGCGGGCGCTACGCTGCGCGCCGCTCTGCTGGGATACGTTGTCTTGCACAGCACCGTTGTCCTGTTCAGGGCTCAGGCTCTGCAGGTGGTTCTGCTCGTGGTTGGGGGTCATGCTCGTCATACCCCTACCCTAGGCTCACGCGCGCGAACGCACGAGCGCAAACAAAGAACCTGTGGATAACTCCCCTCTCGCAACGAGAAAGGAGCCATCCACAGGCTCATTTTTGAAAAATATGCGGTTTTTGTTTAAAAACGGCGGGTTCGGGTTTGTCATAAAACCGTCACAAACACCTCAGCCACACGCGCAGACACATGCCTAGCCACACGGGCAGTCAGCCCCGCGCAAGACCAGAATCTAGCCCTTGCCTAGTCCTCACGCGGCAGCTCAGTACCCGGAACGCCCAGCTCCGAAGCACGCTTATCAGCCATCACCAACAGACGGCGAATACGGCCCGCAATCGCGTCCTTCGTCATCGGCGGATCAGCCAGACGACCCAACTCATCCAGCGAAGCGTGCTTATGCAGCACACGCAGCTCACCGGCATAACGCAGGTGATCCGGCGCCTCATGACCCAGAATCTGCAGGGCACGCTCCACGCGGGCGCTCGCCGCAACAGCCGCCTGCGCGCTACGGCGCAGGTTCGCGTCATCAAAATTCGCCAGACGGTTCGCGGTCGCACGAACCTCCTTGCGGGTGCGCGCCTCACGCCACGTGGTCAGGGTGCCGGTCGCGCCCATGCGCTCCAGCAGCTGCGAAATCGTCTCGCCGTCACGGACCACCACGCGGTCGGTACCGCGCACCTCGCGCGCCTTCGCGATAATGTCCAGGCGACGAGCCGCACCCACCAGCGCGAGCGCCGCCTCCGGGCCGGGGCAGGTAATCTCCAGCGAGGAGGAACGACCCGGCTCAGTCAGCGAACCGTGCGCCAGGAACGCACCGCGCATGACCGCTTCGGCGTCCTGCAGGGAACCGTTCACCACGGCCGGCGGCAGGCCACGCACCGGGCGGCCGCGCAAATCCAGCAGACCGGTCTGGCGAGCCAGCGCCTCACCGCCGTGATCCACGCGCACGATGTACCTGCCGCCTCGACGCAGACCACCACCGCTGACGCTGGTCAGCTCAGAGTCGTGGCCGTAAATCTCCGCGATGGTGCGGCGCATGCGGTGGGCGGTTGCCTCGTGGTCGACCTCAGACTCCACCACGATTCGCCCCGAGACAATGTGCAGGCCTCCGGTAAAACGCAGAATCGTAGAGATTTCTGCCTTACGAGCAGAGACTTTCGTTGCCTCGTAGTTGGCGAGTTCGTCCTTGACGAGCGTGGTTAATGCCATGAACAGGTCCTTCTGGGCGTAGTGTCTAAGAGTCTATAACTTCGGGAAATGGGCACACCAAAATAGCAGCCGCAACGGTGATTCTAGGAGCTCAGCTCAAACGCTTCGTTATACGCAGCCGCAAGCTTCAGCGGGTCGTGCACATTCGGCTGGGAGCTCGAACGCAGGTGCGCCCACACAACCTTCGCACCCATCGCAGAAGCCTCACGCTCCAGCTCGGAACGGTGATCAGCCTGCATGTCAGCGTCAGCAATCACCGCGTCAAGGTGAAGCTTCGGGGCGTACTGGCGCAACAAATCCAGGTGCGTTGCCGGGGTGAAGCCGACTGTCTCCTTATCGTCGGAGAGGTTCATGACCACGCAGCGGCGTGCCTCCGTGCGGATAATCGCCTCACGCTGAGCGTCCAACAGCAGATGCGGCAGAACCGATGTACGCCACGAACCCGGACCCAAAACAATCCAGTCGGATTCCTCAATGGCGGAGAGCGCCTCCGGGCAGGGGCGAGCATTCTCAGGGGTCAAACCGATATCGTGAACCCGCTCCTCCTTCGAGAGGTTCACCTGGCCGACCACCTTCACGCGCTCAATACCGCCGCCGTTATGTTCACGCAGCACGGTGCCGTAAATGACCATCGGATCCAGCGCCATCGGCAGCACGCGGCCGCGTGCATTCAGCAGGGCACCCGCCCAGTCCAGGCCGGCAACCGGGTCATCCAGCAGCTGCCAGAGAGTCGCAATCAGCAGGTTACCGAGAGCATGGTAATCCAGCGGGAACTCACCCTCGTACCCCTCGGGCGCGCTAAAACGATGCTGCATCACATCACGCCACGTGCGACCCCAATCGGTGTCATCACACAGCGCAGAAAGCGCCATACGCAAATCTCCCGGAGGGAGAATACCCATCTCCTCACGCAAACGACCCGACGAACCGCCATCGTCAGCAACCGTCACAACAGCCGTCAAATCAGGCGTGACGTGGCGCAACGCAGACAGGGAACCGTACAGCCCGTGACCGCCGCCCATCGCCGTGACCTTCGGCGAACGGTGCGTGGTCTTCAACAGGCGCAACGCCTGAGTCGGCAGAGCCGGCAGGCGCGGAATACCCTGAGTGTCATAACTGGTCGAATGGGTGGACATAGTAATACCTCACATACCCGGAAGGAATGGTATGCCGGCCCCACGGTGTGCGGGGCCGGACGGCGGCTAATGAAACACGACGCGGTGGTTGGGACGCGCCGGGCGGAACTTACTCGCGGCCCTTGTCACGGTGCTGAACATTCACGTTCAGCTCACCGAAAGCAGAGAGACGACGAGCCAGTTCTTCCGTCACAGCCACGGAACGGTGCTTACCACCGGTGCAGCCAATTGCGATGGTGGCGTAGTACTTGCCCTCACGGCGGTAGCCCTCAAGCACGGGGCGAAGAGCCGCAAGGTAGTTGCTGATGAACTCCTCGGTACCTGCGTGCTCCAGCACGTAGTCGCGCACCGGGGCGTCCTGACCAGTCAGGGGGCGCAGCTCCGGAACCCAGTGCGGGTTCGGGATGAAACGCATATCAGCCATGTAGTTAGCGTCCGAAGGCGCACCGTACTTGAAGCCGAAGCTCATCACGGTCAGGTTCAGCTTCTTATCCGCACCCTCAGCAAACATTTCACGCACGGTACGAGCCAGCTCGTGAACGTTCATGCCGGTGGTGTCAATGGTGCGGTCAGAAGCGAGGCGCAGACCTTCGAAGAGAGTGCGTTCAGCGCGGATACCGTCGAGGACGCGGCCCTCACCCTGCAGCGGGTGCGGGCGGCGCTGAGCCTCGTAGCGGGCAATAATGGTTTCGTCCTTGGCGTCAAGGAAGAGCATGGAGAAGTCAATATCGGACTTGCGCAGAGTCTCAATCGCAGCGGGAAGATCGGAGAACAGTGCGCGGGCGCGAACGTCAATGCCGAGCGCCACCTTCGGAACTCGTGCACCGTCGCGGGTCACCAGCTCAGCCAGGGAACCGAGCATCTGCGGCGGGATGTTATCGATAACGTACCAGCCCTCATCCTCCAGCACGTTTGCGACAGTGCTGCGGCCTGCACCGGAAATACCGGTGATCACCAGAATCTGAGGACGCTCCTCACTCTGGGCGGACTGTACCGTGGCGGGCTTGCTCTGATTCTCGGGCATGGTGCTTCTTCCCCTTCAACGCGAAATACTCTCTATGCCATGATACAAGACCTTTATCTGACGGTTCGGGGGTACGGTCAGAAATTTCACCAGTATGACAGAAATATGAGACACTCCCCCGGCGGAACCCCAGAAGAAAGAAACCCGCATCACAAGTGCTTGCTCATAATGCTCTCCAAGGGAGTCTAAAGAAGGAGGCGGGTGACAGAGTCGGGCGGCAGAGCTACGGAGGGTACACCAGATCCACGGAGAGTAAACCAGAGCCACAGAGGGTACAGCAAAGCCCGCGCGATACCTCCCACAGGAGATACCGCACGGGCTTCACACCATATACGCCTGCGAACTACGAACGCTGCGAAACTTTACGCGGATGCGCCAGGTTGCCTTAGACGAAAACTCAGGCAGAAAGCTCAGGCAGGAAAGCCGCCACATGCTCCAGCAGGCGCACCGACAGTTCCTTCTTCGAACCGGAGAACACCGGCGCCTCATCATTCAGGGTCGACAGCAACGTAATCGTGTTATCGTCCGTGCCGAAACCACGATTCACGCCCACCGTATTGACCGCCAAGAAGTCCGTGCCCTTACGCTGCAGCTTCTCACGACCCAGCTCCAACGGAGTCTTCTCCGCCGAACCGGTCTCCGCCGCAAAACCAACAATGAGCTTCGGGCCGAGGGTGCTCTCCCCCGCCTTACGAGCCTGCTGGCGGCGCACCACGACCTCACGCAGAATATCCGGGTTGCGTACCAGCTGAATCACCGGCGCATCCTCAGAATCGGCGCTCTTCTTAATCTTGAACTCGGCAAACTCGGCGGGCCTAAAATCAGCCACCGCCGCAGACATGATCAGCACATCCGCCGCCGCGCTCGCCTCAAGTGTCGCCTCACGCAGATCCAGGGCGCTCACCACGCGGGTCACCTGCACACCCTCCGGCGCGGGAACCTCAAGGTTCGCACCGATCAGGTGCACGGTCGCGCCCAGGTCGCGTGCCGCCTCCGCGAGCGCCACACCCTGCTTGCCGGTCGAACGGTTGCCGAGGAAACGTACCGGGTCCAGCGCCTCACGGGTGCCGCCGGCGGTAATGACCACGAGGCGACCGGACAGAGGACCATGCAGCGATTCGGATGCGCCAGTTGCCTGGCTGGGTTCAATCTGACCAGGCTCAGCCTTGCCCGAATCACCCTTCCCCAGCAACGCCGAAGTCAGCGTCGCCGCACGCGCCGCCGCCATACGCTCCTGCTCCGTACCCGTGTACAGGGGCTCAGTCGGCGCGTAACCGGGCGTGTACACCGGGTGCACCTGACCCTTCGGGAAGCGGGCAATCACATCCAGAGCCACCGCGAAAATATCCTCCGGCTCAGGCATGCGACCCGGACCAGAATCCGGGCCAGTCAAACGCCCAATCGCAGGCTCAATCACGTGATAACCCCACGAACGCAGAATCTGCACATTCGCCTGAGTCGCCGGATGCTCCCACATCTGGGTGTGCATCGCCGGCGCCAAAATCACCGGGGCGTGCGTCGTCAACACGGTAGAGGACAGCAAATCGTCAGCACGACCAGCCGCCAAACGAGCCAGCAAATCAGCGGTCGCCGGGGCAATCACCACAGCGTCAGCCTGCTCAGCCTGACGCACGTGGTTCACCTCCGGCACACGGTCAAACACGTCCGTTGAGACGGGGTTGCCGCTCAGCGCCTCCAGGGTGGGAACACCCACGAACTTCGTCGCGTTCGGGGTGGGCATGGCGATTACCTCGTCGCCATTCTTCGCAAAAAGACGAAGGAGCATCGCCGCCTTATACGCAGCAATGCCCCCTCCAATACCAACGATAATGCGCATGGTACGTCAAAGAATCCTTGTAGAAGCAGATTACTCAGCGGACTCGTCGAGGATAACCTCTTCGATAGCAATAACCTCTTCGCTACCTGCGGGGATGTACTCCTCCTCGATAGCGCCAGAGAACTCAGCCGCGCTGAAATCAATCACAGCGGACAGATCCTCGGGAATCGGGTAGCCGTCCTCATCGAACTTAGCGTCCGGGCGGTGCTCCGCCACAACACGGTCAGCAATGATTTCACGCATTGCCACCGACAGGGACTTCTCGTTCGACTCAGCGTCAACCAGCGGGCCAACGTGCGCAGCAGTATTGTCCTGCAGGTTAGCGTAGTACGCGTTAATCTGGCGTGCACGGCGGGCACCGAAAATCACCAGGCCGTACTTGGACTCCGCCTTCTCAATCAGCGCGTCAGCGCTGGGGCTCACGATGCCCTCGGGAGCGACACCGTCAACGAAGTTGTAGTCCTCGTGTTCCTTGATTTCGTTTGCCACTAAAAACTCCAAATAGCTTGATGGAATGTACGTACCGAACACCCCCGCACACCGTTCGCGCTATGGCGCAAACCGGGCGCACTGAGGGCACGGTCAAAACTAAAGAACTATTCTACCCTCTCAACGGCTAAAACGCACGTACCAGCCTGGATAAAAGATGCCAACCCAGACAAAAAGGTGGGGGTTCGAAGAAAACTCTTCGAAACCCCCACCTTTCACAACGCCTCACGGCAGAACTACAGGTCGGAAGAAACTCTAGCCCCACCGCAAACGCAAAGCATGCAGATTAGGCGGCGCCAATCAGCTCAGCAATCTCCTTCGCTGCACGCTCAACAGAGTCGTTGACGACCGTGACGTCAAATTCCTTCTCAGCAGCCAACTCAACCTTCGCGGTTTCAAGGCGACGAGCTTGCTCCTGCTCACTCTCGGTACCTCGACCCACCAGACGCGACACCAGCTCATCCCAGCTCGGAGGAGCCAAGAAAATCAGGCGAGCATCAGGCATGGTCTCGCGAATCTGGCGAGCACCCTGCAGGTCAATCTCAAGAATCACCGGGCGGCCAGCATCCAGAGCCTCCTGAACCTTAGCGCGCGGAGTACCGTACTTGTTCTTACCGTGCACCACAGCGTACTCAAGCATCTGACCGTCAGCAATCATCTGGTCAAACTCTTCCATCGAAACGAAATAGTAGTGAGTACCGTCAACCTCACCGGGGCGAGGATCACGAGTGGTAGCGGAAACAGAGAACCACACGTTCGGGTAGTTCTCACGAATGTACTGGCACACCGTACCCTTGCCAACAGCAGTGGGGCCAGCCAGTACGGTGAGAGTCGGCTGAGACATAGCTTCCTTACTGCGCCTTCATCGGCTGAAGGCACGAGGTATTAGGACTGAGAAGGCTCGGAAGACTGACCAGCAGTCTTACGACGTGCACGGTTCAAATACCGCGAATTACGGTTGAAGTACTCCACCATCTTGCGACGCTGGTGTACACCCAGGCCGCCAAGGCGGCGAGTCGGTGCAATATGAAGTTCTTCAATGATGCGTTCAGCTCGAACGGCACCAATGCCCGGAAGTGCGCGCAGCATCTGCCCCACCGGCATTTTAGCCAGTGCAGGGTCGGAATCGACCATATCGAGCACCTGACGCACGGAAAGTTCACGTTCACTCAGTGCACGCTTAATTTCCTGGCGGTGTGCTCGGGCAAGTACTGCCTTCTCGCGGGCGGAGGCGCGCGCATCCTCAGTTAGCGGAGTCAGCGGCATGGTTGGGTCCCCCATTTCTGCGAGTTATAGAATTTTACTTATCAACTAATGTAACACGGATAGCACGAGAACCCTCGTTCCACCCGCGGCACTCACCCTCGCACCAACAATGCGTCTACGCACGTCAGCACGTAAATATCAGGGAGTACCCCTATAGCATAGCGGAGTATTCGCCCTATCAAAAGCGGAACCACGCACGCGCCTCAAAGAGCAGGCGCGCTCCCCCACTACAGAGGTGAGCAAACTCGCATCGGCGCGAGCGGGCGGGAGAAAAATTATGCATGCGGATGTACCGAAAAAATGCGATAAAACACGCAAAAGGGGCGCGCACCCCGAGCAGACTCTCAATAGAATCCACTCGGAGCACACGCCCCTCACATAACACGCGAACTACGCGCCGCGAGCCGCCAACAGGTCATCACGAGCCGCCTGCGCAGCCTGCGCCAAACCCTCAACCGACGGGCCAGCAGCAAGCACGCCACGGCTGGAATTCACCAGCACCTGCGACTCAACACCCGCAAACACGCGGTACAAATCAGCCGCCGAAGCGCCCTGCGCACCATAACCCGGCGACAGAATCGGGCCGTTGAACACACTCAGGTCAATACCCAAATCAACCAGCGCCTGACCAACAGTCGCGCCAACTACCAGGCCGCACGGGCCCATCTGCTCCCACTGGCGGGAAGCATTCTCAGCGGTAGCCGCAGCGATAATACGCTTAGCCACAGCGCCCCCAGACTCTCCGGAATGACCCTCAGCCTCGCCGGAATGACCAGACTCAGACGCGCCCACGTGCTGAACGCTCTTACCCTCGGGGTTCGAGGTCAGCGCCAGCACGAACGTGCCGCGGTCATTCTCATCCGCCAAATCCAGCGCCGGACGCAGCGACTCAAAGCCCAGGTACGGGCTCAAAGTCACCGAATCGGTACCCAGCGGCGAGGAGGATCCGAGCCACGCATCCGCGTACGCCTTCATGGTCGAACCGATATCGCCGCGCTTAGCGTCAGCAACAATCAGCACACCATCAGCGGCAGCGCGGGCAAACAGCGCCTCCAGCACAGCAAGACCAGCCGAACCGTGACGCTCAAACAGCGCCACCTGAGGCTTCAACGCCGCCGCAAACGGGGCGCAACCCTCATAGACCGCCTCAGTAAAAGCAGCCAGACCGGCAGCGGAATCCTCAAGACCCCACTGCTCCAGCAGGTTCGGATGCGGGTCAATACCCACACACAGCGGGCCGCGCTCCGCCATCGCCTTCGCCAGACGATCACCAAAAGCAGCGGACATTACGCCTCGCCACCCTCGGAACGAGCATCCACAGCGGCAGCCAGCTGAACGCCGTGCTCCTGCAGGCTCATGATGTCCCAGCTGTGCTCACGCAGAGCATTAATCGCCTGAACAGCCGCAGCGAACTCAGAAATGGTAGTCATGACCGGGCAGCCCACCGAAACCGCAGCGGCACGAATCTCGTAACCATCGCTACGAGCAGCACCACCAGCAGGGGTGTTCAGAATCAGGTCAATATCACCATTGCGGACCATGTCCACAATCGAGTGGTCGCCATTCGCCTCAGCGAACTTCGAAGCCACAATCACCGAGTTCAAGCCGTTACGGCGCAGAATCTCAGCGGTACCACCGGTCGAAACGATCTCAAAGCCCAGCGACTCCAGCATCTTCGCGTAAATAATGACGTTACGCTTATCGTGGTTAGCCACCGAAATGAACACCTTACCGGAGGTCGGCAGCGGCGAACCAGCACCAGCCTGAGCCTTCGCGAACGCGGTGTCATAGTGCTTATCCAGACCCATGACCTCACCGGTCGAACGCATCTCCGGGCTCAGCAGCGAATCCACCACAACACCCTCGGGGGTGCGGAAACGAGCGAACGGCAGAACCGCAGCCTTCACAGCAATCGCGGTTTCCTCAGGCAGGGACGCGCCATCCATGTTCGACGGCAGGTAACCCTCAGCCTTCAGCTCAGCAATGCTCTTACCCAGACCAATCAGCACAGCAGCCTTAGCCATCTGCACGCCGGTAGCCTTCGACACGAACGGAACAGTACGAGACGCACGCGGGTTCGCCTCAATCACGTACAGGTTCTCAGACACGTACGCGAACTGAATGTTAATCAGGCCGCGCACACCGGTGCCGCGAGCAATCTTCTCGGTAGCGTCCTTCACCTTCGCGATGATGTCCGGGCCGAGAGTAATCGGAGGCAGAGTACAGGAGGAGTCACCCGAGTGAATACCGGCTTCCTCAATGTGCTCCATGACGCCGCCCAAGTACAGCTCCTCGCCGTCGAACAGGGCGTCAACGTCAATCTCGATAGCGTCCTCAAGGAACTTATCAATCAGAGCAGGCTGCGAGGGCGAAACCTCGGTAGCGTTCTCCAGGTAGCGTGCCAGGTTCGCCTCATCATAGACGATCTCCATGCCACGGCCACCCAGCACGTACGAAGGACGAACCAGAACCGGGTAACCAATCTCATCAGCGATGCGCTTAGCACCCTCGAAAGTGAACGCGGTACCGTTCTTGGGCGAAATCAGGCCGCCCTCCTCCAGCACGCGGGAGAACTCGCCGCGGTCCTCGGCCAGGTCAATAGCCTCGGGGGTGGTGCCCAGAATCGGCACGCCCGCATCCTTCAGGGCACGAGCCAGCTTCAGCGGGGTCTGACCGCCCAGCTGAACGAACACGCCCATCAGGCCGCCGGTACGACGCTCCGACTCAACAATCTCAAGCACATCCTCAAGGGTGAGCGGCTCAAAGTACAGGCGAGTCGAAATATCGTAGTCAGTCGAAACGGTCTCGGGGTTGCAGTTGACCATGACGGTCTCGTAACCCAGCGAACGCAGCACCAGCGAAGCGTGCACGCACGAGTAGTCGAACTCGATACCCTGACCGATGCGGTTCGGGCCCGAACCCAGAATCATAATCGAGGGCTTCTCGTGGTGAGCAACCTCATCCTCCAGGTCGTAGGAGGAGTAGTGGTACGGAGTGAACGCCTCAAACTCGGCTGCACAGGTGTCAACAGTCTTGAAGACCGGGCGGATACCCAGAGCGTGGCGAACACCGCGCACGACATCCTCAGAAGAGCCGATAATCTCAGCAATCTGAGCGTCCGAGAAACCGTGACGCTTAGCCAGCTTCAGGGTCTCCGGGTCAAGGTTGTCACGCTTAGCGTGAACCACGCCGGCAACCTCATTCAGCAGCACCAGCTGATCCAGGAACCACGGGTCAATCTTGGTAGCCTCGTGCAGCTGCTCCACGGTAGCGCCAGCCAGCAGAGCCTGCTGAACCTGGTAAATACGCTGAGTGGTCGCAACCTTAGTCTTCTCAATCAGCTCAGCCAGCTCAGCCTCAGACAGAGACAGCGGCTTGAACGAGAAGGACGCGCCCTTCTGCTCCAGCGAACGCATCGCCTTCTGCAGAGCCTCAGTGAAGTTACGGCCCAGAGCCATAGCCTCGCCAACACTCTTCATGGTGGTGGTCAGGGTCGGGTCAGCAGCCGGGAACTTCTCAAACGCGAAGCGCGGAACCTTCACGACCACGTAGTCGAGGGTCGGCTCGAAGGATGCCGGGGTCTTCTGGGTGATATCGTTCGGGATCTCATCCAGGGTGTAACCCAGGGACAGCTTGGTCGCAATCTTCGCAATCGGGAAGCCGGTAGCCTTCGACGCGAGCGCCGAAGAACGAGACACGCGCGGGTTCATCTCAATGACGATGATGCGGCCGGTCTTCGGGTCAATCGCGAACTGGATGTTACAACCACCGGTGTCCACGCCAACCTCACGAATCACGTTGATCGCGATGTCGCGCAGCTTCTGGAACTCACGGTCGGTCAGGGTCAGTGCGGGTGCCACGGTGATGGAGTCACCGGTGTGCACGCCCACGGGGTCGAAGTTTTCGATGGAGCAGACGACCACGACGTTGTCGTTGGTGTCACGCATCATCTCCAGCTCGTATTCCTTCCAGCCGAGGATGGACTCCTCCAGCAGGACCTCGCTGGTCGGCGAGTACTGAATACCGGCGCCGGCAATACGGTAGAGGTCTTCCTCGTTGTACGCCATACCCGAGCCGAGACCACCCATGGTGAAGGAGGGGCGGACCACCATCGGGTAGCCCAGCTCCTTAGCTGCTTCCAGCGCCTCCGGCATGGAGTGAACAATCACCGAGCGTGCAGACTCGCCGCCGGCGCGCTCCACCACGCCCTTGAATGCTTCACGGTCCTCACCGAGGTTAATCGCCTCAATGTTCGCGCCGATCAGCTCAACGTTGTACTTGGAGAGCACGCCGCGCTCATCCAGGGAGATAGCCGCGTTCAGCGCGGTCTGACCACCCAGGGTCGGCAGGATTGCGTCCGGCTTTTCCTTCTCGATGATCTTCTCAATCACCTCGGGGGTGATGGGTTCAATGTAGGTGGCGTCCGCGAACTCGGGGTCGGTCATGATGGTTGCCGGGTTCGAGTTCACGAGGATGACGCGCACGCCCTCCTCCTTCAGCACGCGCAGTGCCTGAGTGCCGGAGTAGTCAAATTCCGCTGCCTGACCGATGACGATGGGGCCGGAACCGATGACGAGGACGCTATTAAGGTCAGTACGACGAGGCATTTATGCTTCCTTTGCAGTCTTGGTTGCGACCATCAGGTCGATGAAACGGTCAAAGAGGTAGGCGGAATCGTGCGGGCCCGCAGCAGCCTCGGGGTGGTACTGCACGGAGAACGCGGGGATGTCCTTACAGGTCAGGCCCTCAACCACGTTGTCGTTCAGACCCACGTGGGAGACCATGACCTGACCAAACTCGGCGTTCGGTGCGGTCACGTAGTCGCCAATCGGCGCGTCCACAGCGAAGCCGTGGTTCTGCGCGGTGATTTCAACCTTGCCGGTGGTCTTATCCATGACCGGCTGGTTGATGCCGCGGTGGCCGAAGGGCAGCTTGTAGGTGCCGAAACCCAGGGCGCGGCCGAGTAGCTGGTTACCGAAGCAGATGCCGAAGAACGGGGTGCCCTTACGCAGCACGCCCTGTAGCAGCTCAACCTGCTCGTCAGCGGTTGCCGGGTCACCGGGGCCGTTGGAGAAGAACACGCCGTCGGGGTTGTGGGAGTAGATGTCCTCGAGGGTTGCGCTTGCGGGCAGCACGTGCACGCGCACGCCACGCTCAGCGAAACGCTGCGGGGTCATCGACTTAATGCCCAGGTCCAGGGCGACAACGGTTGCGACCGGGGGTGCGAACCAGTTGAACTGGTGCGGCTCAACGGTGTAGGCGGTGTCAACCGAAACGGAGTCAGCGAGCTTACGGCCAGCCATCGGCTCGGAGGCGCACACCTCCTCCAGCAGTTCAGCTTCGGGGCGTTCTGCGTGCTCACCGGAGAACACGCCCGCACGCATCGAACCGCTCGAACGCAGGCGGCGGGTCAGGGAGCGAGTGTCAATGCCCTGAATACCGACGATGCCCTGCTCGATGAGCTCTTCGTCGAGGGTGCGCTCAGAACGCCAGTTGGATGCCACACGTGCGGCGTCGCGAACCACGTAGCCGGCAACCCAAATCTTGCGGGACTCAGCGTCGGTGGTGTTCACGCCGGTGTTGCCGATATGGGGAGCGGTCTGAACCACAATCTGACCCGCGTAGGAGGGGTCGGTCAGGGTTTCCTGGTAGCCGGTCATACCGGTCGAGAAAACCGCCTCGCCCAGGGACGCGCCGGTTGCGCCGTAGCCGTAGCCGCGGTAGACGGTGCCGTCCTCCAGGACGAGCAGCGCGCGGTCCGTACGCAGGGCGCCGGATCGTGTCATGTCAGTCATGCTCTTCTTCCTTTTCTCTGGTGTTCTCCCCCGCTTCCTGTACGGCCTCTACCGTGCAGGTTCCGGGGTAGTCTATGGTGCCTTCGGCGGGTGTTCGCCTGACCTCAGGCAAAATCTATGGGTGTGGGTGCACCGGGTATTGCGCCGGGATATTACACCGGGATTTAGGCTTCCGGTTCTGCCGCCCACTTCTCGGGCGCATCCACCGCATTCGGGGCGATGCGGCGCAGCTCCCGCAGTACCGCCTGCTTGTCCTCGGCGTAGCGGGTGCGGAAGCCGGTCTGCACGCGGTGACCGTCCAGGGTCCAACCAATCACGACCAGGCCGTTCTTCTCCACAACCTTGCCCGCCATACCGCGGTCGGTGGTGATGACTGCGAGCTTCTTCGCCGGAATCCACAGGTCCTTCGCGCCGTTACGGGTGAAGATGATGCTGTCCGGGTAAATCAGCAGGGTGGACTTGCTCTTGAAGCCGAGCGAATCGAAACCCACGCGGTCCAGCCAGTTACCGAAGATCGTGGTGCTGACGTACTCGCCCTCGAAAGCGGCGTCAGCGGTCATACCCTCGTAGCGTTCGGGAACTTCCTTGAGGGAGCCGAACATGTTCGCCTGGCGTGCCAGGCGCGAGCGCCATCCGTGCCACATGCCGTAGATGCACAGGGCGACCAGGGCGATGCAGATGACGGCGGTCAGGAACTTTCCCACGAAGGTTCTCTCTTTCGGTTGGGGTCTCGGTCGATGATCTCGGCCTGGGTTGGTGAGGTTGGGGACGGTGCTCCCGGCGAGGCGGTGGCAGGCGTGAACCTACCACCGCCAGGCACGGTCACTACGTACGTTTGCCTCGCGGGTTAACGGCGCGGGGTTGCCAGCTCGCCGTTCAGCACGGTCGGGTGGCCAGCGTAGAAGGTTGCACGGATCGAGCCGGGTACCTCCATGTCGCGGTAGGGGTTGTTCTTACCCTTGGTTGCCTGCTCCTCCGGCTTGATGACGCGGGTTGCCTTCGGGTCGACCAGCACAATGTTTGCCGGTTCGCCTTCGGCAAGCGGGCGGCCCTGCTCGTGGTCCAGGCGACCAATCTTCGCGGGCTCCTCGGAGAGGATGCGTGCCACATCGCGCCAGGTAATCATGCCGGTGTCAACCAGGGTCATCTGGATGATGGACAGTGCCTGCTCCAGGCCGGTCATACCGTTCGCGGCGCACGCCCACTCGCATTCCTTGGTCTCTGCCGGGTGCGGTGCGTGGTCGGTACCAATCACGTCGATGATGCCGTCAGCAACAGCCTGACGCAGCGCCATGACGTCCTCTTCGGTGCGCAGCGGCGGGTTCACCTTGAAAATCGGGTCGTAGGTGCGTGCGGTCTCGTCGGTGAGCAGCAGGTGGTGCGGGGTTGCCTCCGCGGTCACCTTCACACCGCGGGACTTAGCCCAGCGCACAACCTCAATGGAGCCCTTGGTGGACAGGTGGCAGATGTGCAGCTTGGAGTCCAGGTGCTCAGCCAGCAGCACGTCGCGGGCAATGATTGCCTCTTCAGCGACGGCGGGCCAGCCGGTCAGGCCCAGGTCAGCGGACACCTTACCTTCGTTCATCTGGGCGCCTTCGGTCAGGCGCGGCTCCTGTGCGTGCTGTGCAATAACGCCGTCGAAGGTCTTGACGTATTCGAGGGCGCGGCGCATCACTGCGGGGTCGTACACGCACATGCCGTCGTCAGAGAACACGCGCACGTTCGCGGTGGAGTTCGCCATGCCGCCAATGTCGGAGAGGCGCTCGCCCTTCAGACCCACGGTCACTGCGCCGATGGGCTGCACGCGGCACCATGCGGATTCCTTGCCGAGGCGGTCAACCTGCTCAACGACTGCGGCGGTGTCTGCCACGGGCATGGAGTTTGCCATGGCGAACACTGCGGTGTAGCCGCCCAGGGCTGCTGCGCGGGTGCCGGTCTCGACGGTTTCGGATGCCTCGTAGCCGGGCTGACGCAGGTGGGTGTGAATGTCGACCAGGCCGGGCAGCGCCACCTGGCCTGCCGCCTCGACTACCTGTGCGTCTGCTGCGTCAATGTTCTCTGCGATGCGGCTAATCACGCCGTCCTCGATGAGGATGTCGGCGACCTTTTCGCCGTAGAGGCTTGCGCCCTTAATCAGGTACTTGCTCATGGTGTTGGTTCCTCTCGTTAGGAAGGTCGTTTAGGATTCGTCGCCGGCGTAGAGCTTGGCGCTGGAGCCGTCGGTCAGAAGCAGGTAGAGCACCGCCATGCGTAGCGCCACACCGTTGCTGACCTGGCGTAGGACCCAGGAGTTGGTGGCGTCGGCGGCTTCGGTGCAGATTTCCAGGCCGCGGTTCATGGGGCCCGGGTGCAGGATTGCGACCGGCTGCGGCTGCGCCTGCAGGGTTGCGAAGCGTTCGGCGGTCAGGCCCCACAGGTCGGTGTACTCCTCTGCGGAGGGGAAGTACGCGGCGTTCATGCGTTCCTTCTGGATGCGCAGCAGCATGACGGCGTCGGGGTTGGTGGCGATGGCTTCGTCAAAGTCGTGGAAGATTTCCAGGCCGGCTTCTTCAACCCAGGAGGCGGTGTTCAGCGGCAGCAGGGTCGGCGGCGCGACGAAGACGACCTGCGCGCCGAGGGTGGTCAGCAGCCAGAGGTTGGAGCGTGCCACGCGCGAGTGCAGGATGTCACCGACGATGAGCACGCGCATGCCGGAGAGGTCGGTGCCGCGGGGGCTGTCGAGGCCGTCGCGTTCTGCCTTGTACTGGCGCAGGGATACGGCGTCGAGCAGTGCCTGGGTGGGGTGTGCGTGGGTGCCGTCACCCGCGTTGAGTACGGGGATATCGGTCCAGCCTGCCTCGGCGAGGCGCTGCGGCGCGCCGGATGCCGAGTGGCGGATCACGAACGCATCCGCGGCAATCGCCTTGAGGGTCTGCGCGGTGTCCTTGAGCGACTCGCCCTTAGACAGGGAGGAGCCAGATGCGGAGAAGTTGGTGACGGCGGCGCCCAGGCGCTTCTCTGCGGCTTCGAAGGAGAGGCGGGTTCGGGTGGAGTCCTCGAAGAAGAGGTTGACGACGGTCTTGCCGTTGAGCACGTTGAGGGTGCGGTTTTCGGCTTTGACCTGCGCCATGTAGTCGGCGACGTCAAGGATTTCGATGGCTTCTTCGCGGGTTAGTTCGCGGGTGTCGAGCAGATGCTTCATGAGAGCCCTCCCAGCTGGATAATGTCAACTCGGTCTGTTGCGTTGTCGGTTTCAGTCAGTACGACGCGCACGGTTTCGCTGGCGCTGGTGGGCAGGTTTTTGCCCACGTGGTCGGCGCGGATGGGTAGTTGCCGGTGTCCGCGGTCTACGAGGACTGCCAGGCGTACGAGGGCGGGTCGTCCGTGGGCGTTGAGTGCGTCGAGGGCGGCGCGTACGGTGCGGCCGGAGTAGAGGACGTCGTCAACGAGGACTACGGTTTTGCCTTCAATGCCGATGGTGGGCATGATGCTTTCCCCTGCGGTGTCTGGGGAGGTGGTGCCGCCGGTTCGCTGGTCGTCGCGGTAGGCGGTGATGTCCAGGGCGCCGATTCGTGTTTCTGCGTTGAAGTTCGGCTCGATGGCTTGGATGCGGGCTGCGAGTCGTACGGCAAGGGGCACGCCGCGGGAGCGGATGCCGATGAGTACGAGGTTTTCTACGCCTTTATTGGTTTCGATGATTTCGTAGGCGATGCGGGTGAGGGCGCGGCGGATTTCGTCCTCGCTGAGGATGGTGCGGCCGACGGTGGTCGCGTCCTCGGAGGTGCTTTGAGGGGTTGCCGAATGGGGGGCTGCGGTTAGATTTCGCCCCTGATTCGCGCCGGATGTGGGTACAGTTGACCCAGGCATAGCCGTCTCCTTCCCCGCCTCACGGGACGGATTTAAAGGTTTTGTGCTTCTAGTAGGGTACCACAGTTCACAGGCTACGTTCAGGTTCGGCGAGAGACCGCTCACGGTGAGGGGGCTGCAAGAATATTTCAGAGAATTAGGCACGGTGCAATAGGTGGAGCCCCCACCTGCATGCCGATATGTGCCCCTGTGTACATCTCGGGACACCTTTACCTGCACTGAAATGAATAGAAAATTGGCAAAATGAACAAATAATACGCCGGGGTGTGTGCTCTGTGGATATATGTTAGGGTAATGGCATCAACCGATAACATTCCGCTGAATTCCACACGTTGTTGCGTGGATAATTCAGCGGTTTACACAACCACACACCAGAAAAGAACTAACAATGATGTTTAACCGTAGTTCTATTGCCGCGCTCTCTGCGGCAATGATGCTCACCCTGTCCGCATGTTCCGGCGGCGCGCAGGTCAGCGCAGAATCGAGCGCTTCCACCTCCGCGAGCGCTGAATCGGCAAGCGCGGAAGCTTCTGCAACTCCCACTCCTTCACCCACTCCGACGGGTTATGAGCCCGTGCTGATTCGTGCGAACGTTGATTTGGATAACCCGTCGAAGGAAGCAGCAGATGCGACCCTCAAGGCTGCATACGATGCGTTGGAACAGTACCGACTCATTTGGAATGCATGGATGCATGGGAGCATGGAGCACACGAGCGATGAAGAGCTGCTCCGATACGTGCATAAAAACTTCCTGGAAGACACAAAGGAGGAAGTGGAGAATATTCAAAAGTTCACAGAAGAAAACCACGGTCCTATTAAGGGCGAAATTGCCTTCAATAACATCGATCCAGTCACCTATGGAACCATGAACGACGATGGTTCTGTCTCATACAACACCGGCGCAACCATCACGTTCTGTGAAGACTGGAGCAACGTTCGCTCTGCTGAGGGTAAGAAATTTAAGGACCCGCAGCTAACGCGACGGGTCTTTGTTGTTCGCCGTTCTGAAGATAATGCGTTTGTTGTTATCAAGTCTGAGACCCTTCATAACGGTTGCGGAGACGAAGCAGACGCTACGAGCGAGGCGACCGCATCCGCTCAAAGCAAGTAGCTGATACTGCACGAGGCGCATACCGGGCACGCGAGGCGGGGGCTCCGTCCTCAAGGCGCTCAGCGCCGCAGAGGGGGCACTCCCCCGCCCGCGTTGTCCGGTGAAGCCTCGCCTACCTTCCAAACCACGCGAGCGCATCCACACCAAATGCGGAACCCAACGCAGAAGCGCGCCAACCGAAGAAGCGTAGACACAGAAAACCCCCGCCGTCCTGTAGCGAACTACAGCACGGCGGGGGTTTCACGTACGCTTCCCTGCGGGCGCATCCTCAAACAGCGAACCAACCAGCTACGGGCTGGCGGGCAGGCCGCGGCGGGACGTCTTACGCGAGCAGGGTCGGCTTCACCTGACGGAGCTTATCCAGCAGACCGTTCACGAACTTCGGAGATTCATTCGTGGACAGCACACGCGCCAGACCGACAGCCTCAGAAATTGCGACAGCATCCGGAACTTCGTCATTGTACAGAAGCTCCCAAGTGCCAATACGCAGCACGGCACGGTCCACGGCGGGCATACGCTCGAAGGACCAGTCACGGGCGTAAGTCTCCACAAACTCGCGAATCTCTTCGTCGTGGTCGCGGACGCCACGAATGATTTCCTCAGAGTAAGCAGAAATCTGCGCTACCGTGTACAGTCGGCGGCGGCGGAGTACCTCAATATAATCTTCGTTGCGCTGATCCGCCTCGAAGAGCACTTCGAGGGCGCGCAATCGGGCTTTAGTACGCGAATTCATTAGTCGTTCACGCGACCGAGGTACTCACCGGTGCGGGTATCAACCTTGACCTTGGTGCCGGTCTCCAGGAACAGGGGAACCTGGATTTCGTAGCCGGTCTCAACGGTTGCGGGCTTGGTGCCGCCGGTGGAGCGGTCACCCTGCAGGCCGGGCTCGGTGTAGGTGATTTCGAGGACCACGGATGCGGGCAGCTCGATGTACAGGGGGCTACCCTCGTGCATTGCGATGGTTGCAGTCTGGGACTCGAGCATGTAGTTTGCTGCGTCGCCGACAACGGTTGCGGGAACGTTGATCTGGTCGTAGGTCTTCATGTCCATGAAGACGTAGTCGTCGCCGTCCTGGTACAAGTACTGGTAGTCGGAGCGGTCAACGGTTGCGGTTTCGATCTTAGCGCCAGCGTTGAAGGTACGGTCGACGACCTTGCCGGAGGTAACGTTGCGCAGCTTGGTGCGGACGAATGCGCCACCCTTGCCGGGCTTAACGTGCTGGAACTCTACGACGGACCAGAGGTTGCCGTCAATCTTCAGGACGGCGCCGTTCTTAATATCGGTAGTGGATGCCATGGGGCTCTCCTTCGTGTCATCGACGCTCACGCCGTAGTGGTACCCGGCGAGGCGCTAAGTTTTCAATGAGCAAAAATATGTCCCGTACATTCTACAGGATGCGCACGAATTTGCCTAGCAGGGGCACCACAGTTTTTCTGTGGCGCCCCGCCCGGCTGGCGCGTATTAGCAAACACGCGCTGAGTGCATCCGGTGATTGTACGGGACCCGTCACCTACTCGGTAATCTCCTGGTAGGTCATGTACAGGATTGAGTCGTCCGGCACCTCGTAGACGCGCGGGCGAGCTAGACCGTCAAGAATGATGAAGCGCAGCAGGTTGCCGCGTGCCTTCTTGTCGCGGCGCATTGCTTCAAGCAGCTGGGGCCATGCGTCTGCCTTGTAGGAGGTGGGCAGGCCCAGTGATTCGAGGATGCGGCGGGTACGCGCCACGAGCTCCTCGTCGGCGTGGCCGGTTGCCAGCGCCAGCTCCGCGGCGTAGACCATGCCCACCGCAACGGCCGCGCCGTGACGCCACTGGTAACGCTCGTTGCGCTCAATGGCGTGGGCGAGGGTGTGGCCGTAGTTCAGGATTTCGCGGCGGCCGGACTCGCGCAGGTCCTCAGAGACCACCTCCGCCTTCACGCGCACGCTGCGCTCAATGAGCTCGCGCATCACGGCGGACTGCGAGTCGCGTACGGCGTTCGGGTTCGCCTCGATCAGGTCGAGGATTTCGGGGTCTGCGATGAAGCCGCACTTGACGACCTCACCCATGCCGGTCAGCAGCTCATGTTCAGGCAGGGTGCGCAGGGTGCCAATCTCGCAGAGCACCGCGGCGGGCGGCCAGAACGCGCCGACCAGGTTCTTACCTTCGGCGGTGTTGATGCCGGTCTTACCGCCCACGGCGGCGTCCACCATGCCGAGCAGGGTGGTCGGAATGTGAATAACGCGCACGCCGCGCAGCCAGGTTGCCGCGACGAAGCCGGCAACGTCGGTAATAGCACCGCCACCCACGGAGATGATCGCGTCGGTGCGGGTGAAGTCGTTCTGACCGAGCACCTGCCAGCAGAACGCCGCCACCTGGTAGTGCTTTGCCTCCTCAGCATCCGGAATTTCGGCGCTGAACGATTCGTAGCCCATGGCGCGCAGGTCTTCCATGACCAGCTCACCGGTGGAACGCAGGGCACGCGGGTGAATCACGAGCACCTTCTTGGCGCGGTTGCCCAGAATTTCGGGGATTTTACCGAGCAGGTTGTGGCCGATAAGAACCTCATAGTTCTCACGCGGGGAGCTGCCGGTCACCGGGATGCGGGTGATATCTTCCGCGCCGGAGGCACCGAAAGTGGGGGTGGGCTGAGTGCTCATCGTGTGTCCTTTCACAGGTGAGGGGTTATGCTTGGGGGCGCTGCGCGCGGGAGGTGCGGGTTGCGGTCACGTACGCCTGGATTTCGGCGGTCATCTCGGTGATGGGGCGGCCGCCTCGTGCATCCAGGGTGAAGTGCGCCAGCTCTTCGTATCGGCTGCGGCGTCGCTCAAAAATTTCGGTCCACCGCTCGACCGGGTTCGGCTGCAGCAGCGGGCGTGTCTTGTTGCCGGTAATGCGCGGGGTGACGGTGTCAGCATCAACGAGGATGTACACCACGCATTCGTCCTTGAGCAGCTCCGCGACCGAGTCGGTCATGGGCGCGCCACCGCCCAGGGAGAACACCGTGTTGCGGTACACGGGCGAGGTGAGGACCTCTTCGATGGTTTTGCGTTCGAGCTCGCGGAAATACGCCTCACCGAAGATCTCGAAGATTTCGGAGACTTCGCCGTAGCGTTCCACGATGAGCTGGTCGGCGTCGAGGAACTCGTAGCCGTAGAAACGCGCCAGGTGCGTACCAATGTAGGTCTTACCTGCCGCCATGGGGCCAATGAGCACGATGGGGCGAGAGCGTTCCGCAAAGTTCTCGTGCATTTCACGCACCTGCTGCGGGTGGATGCGAGCGCCGGCGGACTCGTCTTCTGCGAGCGTTTCTGCGGGGACGGTGAGCTCTGCGGGTGTGGCAGACTCAGCGGGAGTTGCAGGCAACTCCGAGGTTTCGAGGGGCTTCTCCTCTGCCTGGTTCTCTTCTTCCACTGCGGGTGCAACGGGTGTTGCGGATACTGCGGGTGCGGCAACCTGAACCTTGCCGAACAGCGCCGGGGTCGGACGAACCGGCTTGGAGGGTTCAGCCGCGGGCACAGCTACGGAAGTTTCGGGCACACCTACGGGGGCTGCGGGCGTGACCGGTACAGGCTTGGGTTCAGCCTTCTGCACGGGAGCAGAAGCGCTCTCCCCCGCCGCCTCTGCAGGCTGAGCCTGCTTTACAGGTGCCGGCTTGGGCGCGGCAGGTTTCGGCGCAGTCGGCTTGGGCGCAGCGACTACTGACGGCGCGGCAGGCTTAGGAGCAGTCGGCTTGGGTGCTTCCGCCTTCGCGGGTTCCTTGCGGGATTCCTCTTCAGCGGTGCCCATGCCCTGCAGGGCGCTGAGCAGCTTCAGGCGCAGGTCCTCGTCCAGGCCCAGCGCCGGGTCGGCGTCCTCAGACACCGAGGAGGCGTACAGGCGCACACCCTGCGTGCTCACCGCAGCAGCGGCGGGCAGGGGGCGGGCGCCAGAACGCATCAGGTCAGCGGGGGTAGGCACGCGAGAAGCCGGGCGCACAGAAGAAACAGATGCGGCAGTCTCACGAACCCCAGCGCCCGCAGCCTCAACACTCCGCTCAGCCGCAGCAGATACGCCGGGTTCCGCACCGGATTCTGCGCCGGGTTCCGGGCGCGGCGAAGCGCCCCCTCGCGCACGTTGCGTTGCCGCAGCAATACGCGCAAGGGGGCTCGAAGCGACCGGGCGAACACCCTGCTCCACAGAAACCTCCCCGGAACCGCGACCCTTCGTGCCGCGGCCCTCTGACTCCGCCGGAAGGGGCACTACGCGTCCCAACCAGCCACGTTAGACTCCCACGCCAGAGACGCCGGAATGGCGTCCAGGTAGGAATCCATGTTGCGGCGAGTCTCACCAATCGAGTCGCCGCCAAACTTCTCCAGTGCGGCCTCAGCGAGCACCAGGGCGACCATAGCCTCCGCCACCACGCCGGCGGCGGGAACAGCACACACGTCCGAACGCTGGTGGTGGGCGCGAGCCTCTTCACCGGTGGAAGTGTCAATGGTCTTCAGAGCCTTCGGCACGGTCGCAATGGGCTTCATCGCCGCGCGCACACGCAGCAGGTCACCAATGCTCATGCCGCCCTCAATACCACCGGCACGGTTGGTATCGCGGGTTACGCCGTGCTCACCGATGGAAATCTCGTCGTGAGCGGCAGTGCCCGGGCGGTCAGCGGTCGCGAAACCGTCGCCAACCTCAACGCCCTTAATCGCCTGAATACCCATCAGCGCTGCGGCAAGGCGCGCGTCCAGGCGGCGGTCCCAGTGCACGTACGAACCCAGTCCGGGAGGCATACCGTACGCGAGCACCTCAACCACGCCGCCGAGGGTCTCGCCGTCCTTGTGCGCCTCGTCCACGCGCTGAACCATCGCGTCGGAGGTTGCCTTGTCGAAGCAACGCAGCGGGTCAGCGTCCAGCTGGTCAACGTTGCGGGGCGAAGGCACCGGGGCGCCCTCGGGAGCGTGCACGCCACCCACAGCCACGGTGTGAGAAACCAGCTCAACACCCAGAGCCTTCAAAATCTGGGCGGCAACCACGCCAAGAGCCACGCGGGTCGCAGTCTCACGCGCGGAGGCGCGCTCCAGCACCGGGCGAGCCTCAGAGAAGTTGTACTTCTGCATACCCGCAAAATCGGCGTGACCGGGGCGCGGACGGGTCAGCGCAGCATTACGCGCACGACCCTCAATCAGCTTCGGATCCACCGGGTCGGAGCTCATCACGTCAGTCCACTTGGGCCACTCGGTGTTCGCAATCTCAATCGCGACCGGGCCGCCCTGAGTCAGGCCGTGACGCACACCGCCCAGGATGCGCACGCGGTCCTCCTCAAACTTCATGCGGGCACCGCGGCCGTAGCCGAGGCGGCGACGAGCCAGGGCGTCACGCACCATGTCGCTGGTGAGTTCCACACCGGCGGGTACGCCCTCAATAATGCCGACGAGCGCCTCGCCGTGGGATTCTCCGGCAGTGAGCCAACGCAGGGCCATAGGTTAACCTCTTTTCATCGCACCCGCACCGCAGCGCAGGAGGAAGGAATAATAATTCTTCACGTGTATAAATAGTGTATAAAATGCCCGTTTACTGAGCGAGTGAAAGCACGCTTTTTTCACGAAACGGAAGCACGAGGCGCAAGATCAACCGCCGCGCACATCGCATTGATTAGACCCAGCAGTTCGGCGGGCTGCAGTTCACGGCCGGTAAACAGCAGAACCTGCTCCACCGCCTGATACAGCAGCATCTCCAGGCCAGAAACCACCGTGCCGCCGTTCGCCTCCCAGGCGCTCGCCAGCACCGAAGGCCACGGGTTATACGCAACATCGAGCAGTACCGGCCGGTGCGTTGCGGAGGCGCCCTTCAGCCCGCTCAGCTGGCTCGCCCATTCATCCGCCGCATGCGCCGGAAGCGTAGAAATCACCGGGTGATGACCGCGCTCCGCAAGATTCTGCGGCAGCTCAGCCAGGGAAACCTGCTCCAGCTGAACGCCCAGGCGGTCCGCCGCCTCCTGCACGCTACCGAGCTTATGCAACGAACGGGCGTACACGCTCACACGGGAATACCCCAGCTGATGCAGTGCGGTCAGGGCGGAAATAGCGGTCGCTCCCCCGCCCACAATCGCGGCAGAATCCTTGAGCGGCTGCGGCTCCAAACCGGCGTGGCGCAGCGCGTTCACAATGCCAATCACATCCGTGTTATCGCCCAGCACCTTCTCACCGCGCGGATACACCGTGTTCACCGCACCGGTCACTCGGGCAGTCTCACTCAGCTCATCGCAATACTGAATGACCGCGGTCTTCAACGGCATCGTCACCGACAGACCCGCAATATACGGGGCGTCCTCCGTACCCTTCGGGTGGCGCACCCCGTGCATAATCTCCGGCAAATCATCGGGCAGAGTATCGCGGCGATCATAACCCAAATTCTGCTCACCCAAAAAGTCATACGCGGCACGATGCAGCGCAGGCGACAGCGAATGCGCAATAGGGTGCCCCAGCACGTAGGCGCGGCGAAGATACGGGGCCTCACGGTACGGTTCAGTCTTCATCGATAGATACTCTTTCGCTCTCAACGCGGGGGAACGCTCTCAACGCTTGGGGCTTGCGGACGCGCACGCCACGAACCCGCGTTCATGGGCGCACTCTACCCATTTTAAGGGACAAACCAATATTCGGGTATAGCCCAACAACAAAGCACAGCCCAGCATTCGGGTACAGCAAAGGCGGGCACCTCCCCACTCTCGTGGAGGCGGTACCCGCCTCAGCAAGGAACCTTCAGTCCAAAGCTACCAAATCGTAGCTACCAGCTAAACCAATGAGCTACAACTTAGCTACAACGGTTCGGGTGCTTAGAACACCACTGGTTGTACTCTTCAACGTAACGCTGGTGCTCAGCGTACGTGCGGGAGTACTTAGTCTCACCGGAATCCAGGTCCACAGTCACCCAGTAGTAGTACGGGTTCTTCTCAGGAGCCGCAGCAGCCTTAATCGAAGCCAACTGCGGGGAACCAATCGGACCCTTCGGAAGACCCTTATTCGCATAAGTGTTGTACTTATTGCTCTTATCGGCCTTCTGCTCTTCAGTCAGGTGGTACGAACGGACACCCAGACCGTAAGTCACGGTCGCATCCGACTGAATCAGACCCGAGGTCTCACCATCGGGGTTGTTCAGGCGGTTCTCAATGATGCCTGCAACCGCCACGTAGTCCTTCGGCTGAGCCTCAAGCTCCACGATGGAGGCGATGGTCAGCACCTCGAAGGTCTTCTGGTCGCCGCTCACGCCGGCTTCCTTCAGGTCAGCCTTGGTCTTATCAACCATGGTCTGAATGACCTTCTTGATGTCGGTGTCCTTCGGGAAGCGGTACTCACCCGGGTGCAGCCAACCCTCAATCGAGGGGAAGTTGCTCGGCACACCGTACTGGGTGTAGTTGCTGACCGCGTCCTCAACCTGCTTGCGGGTGAACGCGCCATCGGAGCCAGAAACAATCAGGTCGATGGTTTCGCTCACGCGCTTACCCTGCGGAATCGCCAGGTACAGTACGTTGCTGTTCGCCTCGATAATGGTCGTAATCGCGCTCGAGCTGCTCATGTGCTGCTGCAGTTCGTAGGTGCCAGGCTGCAGGTACTTGCCCTTGCTCTCCTTGGTGTACACCTCAACAAACTTATCAGCATCAGCAACCACGCCCGCTGCCTCAAGCTCCTGCGCCACCTGCGCGGTGGACTGGCCAGAACGAATCGTGAAGGTCACGGTCGTACCATTGCCGCCACCCGAGTAGTCACGAGTCTTGAACGGGTCATAGCGAGTAATCAGGGCACCAGAAATGATGACCAGAGCCACCACAAACAAGGAAATAGCGCTCAGCATGATGGCGCGGCGGCGGCGCTTACGCGCACGCAACGTAGCCACCGACACGATTTCCTGTTCCATCGTGATGCCGGTGATGCCCTTACGTTCATCCTCGGCTGTCGGCCTAAAGAGGTCGAGCCCGCTCTCTTCGGGATGTTTATTCTGTTCGGTCACTGAAGGTTCTCCGTTTCGTTGACGGCACCGACCGTGGTCCCTTCTGACTCGGACGGTCGGTTTTCTTCGTGGGCCGGATCGCTCACCTTGTACCCGGCTACGGACTGCCCCGCCTTGAGGGCATCCAGGCTGTACTGCAAAATATTCACAGCCGCCACCTGGTCAACCATAGTCTTGAAATCTCGGCTGGAAACCCCAGCCTCGTGCAGTGCACGGTGAGCGCTCACGGTGGTGAGTCGCTCATCCACCAGCCAAATGTTAATGTGTGTTTTCTCTTCGGCATCCAGCTCGGAGCGCAGAGCCTGAGCGTACTCCCGAGCCATTTCCGTGGAGGGAGAATCCCCACCACGCATGGTCTTCGGAAGCCCGACGAACACCTCCACTACCTCGTTCACCTCAATCAGCTTGCGCAAAACACGGCGGTCAGAGTTCTTCTTCGCGTCGCGGCGCAGCGTCTTGAGCGGGGTGGCGAGGATACCGTCGGGGTCGCTGAGGGCGGTGCCGACGCGGGCGTTACCCACATCGACACCCATCCGCACTCCGCGCTGGAATTCTGCCATATTTAGGCCTGAGCCTGTGCGATAGCGTCGCGGACAGCGTCCAGAGCAGCACCAATCTTGGATGCATCCTGGCCACCACCCTGAGCGACGTCGTCCTTACCGCCGCCACCGCCGCCGAGAACACCGGCAGCGACGCGGACCAGAGCACCAGCCTTCACGCCAGCCTCACGAGCACCCTCGTTAGTTGCCACCAGGATGACGGGGCGACCATTAGCCACACCCACCACAGCAACAACCGCAGCCTCGGAGCCGAAGCGCGAACGCAGATCCAGAGCCAGCTCACGAACGCCGTTAGCGTCCAGCTCGCCAGCGTCATGCGCCAGAACGCGAACAGAACCGATGGTCTGTGCGTTCTCCAGCAGCTTGCCAGCCTCAGCCTGCAGCTTCTCGCGGCGCAGCTGAGCCAGTTCCTTCTCAGCAGCCTTCAGCTTAGCCAGAGTCTGGTTAATCTTCTCCGGCAGATCAGCGGAGGACTGAACCTTCATCAGGCCGGTCAGCTGGTTCACCAGGGTACGCTCAGCAGCCAGGTGGTTGAAGGAATCCAGACCCACCAGAGCCTCAACACGGCGGTTACCGGAGCCAACAGAGCTCTCAGTCAGCAGGGTCAGCGAACCAATCTCAGCGGACGAACCGACGTGGGTACCACCGCACAGCTCGCGAGAGAACTCGCCGCCGATTTCAACAACACGAACCACGTCGCCGTACTTCTCGCCGAAGAGGCTCATAGCGCCCAGAGCCTTAGCCTCAGCCAGCGGCATCTCGCGGGTAATCACCTCGTGGTTATCGCGGATCGCGAGGTTAGCAACCTCTTCAACCTCACGCTTAGCGGACTCGGACAGGCCCTCGCCCCACGCGAAGTCGAAACGCAGGTAGCCTTCCTTGTTGAAGGAGCCACGCTGAGTAGCCTCGTTGCCGAGCACCTGGTGCAGGGCAGCGTGAATGATGTGGGTACCGGAGTGTGCCTTCTCACCGTCGCGGCGGCGCTGAACATCAACCTGTGCCACAACATCGGCACCGACGTGAACCTCGCCCTCACGCACGATAGCGCGGTGAACGCTCAGACCCTTCACGGGCTGCTGAACGTCCTGAACGTCAATGATGAAGCCGTTGCCGGTAATAACACCGGTATCAGCTGCCTGGCCACCAGCCTCCGCGTAGAACGGGGTCTCGTCCAGGACAACCTCAATCTTGTCGCCAGCCTTAGCGGCGGGCACGGAAACGCCGTCCACCAGGATTGCACGCAGCTTAGTCTCAGTACGCAGCTCGGTATAACCGGTGAAGATGGAGCCGCGCTCATCCACGAGCTTACGCAGCTCAGACAGGTCAGCAAACGCACCCTTCTTCGCCTTAGCGTCAGCCTGCGCACGGTGACGCTGCTCAGCCATCAGCTCGCGGAAGGACTTCTCATCCACCTTCACGCCAGCCTCAGCAGCCATCTCCAGGGTCAGGTCAATCGGGAAGCCGTAGGTGTCGTGCAGAGCAAACGCCTCAGCACCAGAAACAGCGTTGGAGCCGTCCTTCTTAGCGGCAGCAACAGCCTCTTCCAGACGCTCAGTACCGGTCTCAATGGTGTGCAGGAACGCCTTCTCCTCAGCGTACGCAATACGGGAAATACGCTCGAAGTCGTCAGCAACGTACGGGAAAGCACCCTTCATCGCATCACGCGAAGCCGGGAACAGTACGGGCAGGCAGGGCTCAGTAACGCCCAGCAGACGCATCGCACGGATAGCACGGCGCATCAGACGGCGCAGAATGTAGCCGCGACCCTCGTTGGAGGGGGTCACGCCGTCAGCAATCAGCATCAGCGAGGAACGGATGTGGTCAGCCACCACGCGCATACGCACGTCGTCCTCGTAGCCCTCGTCCTCAGCGGACTCAGAGCCGTGGTACTTCTTACCGGACAGCTTAGAAGCAGCGTCCAGAACGGGGCGAACCTGGTCGGTCTCGTAGAAGTTCTCAACACCCTGCAGCAGCATGGCAAGACGCTCAACGCCCAGACCGGTATCGATGTTCTTCTTCGGCAGATCACCCAGAATCTCGAAGTCATCCTTACCGATACCCTCGCCACGCTGGTACTGCATGAACACAAGGTTCCAAATCTCAATGTAACGGTCGTCGTCAGCCGCCGGGCCGCCTTCCTTACCGTACGCGGGGCCACGGTCGTAGAAGATCTCCGAGTCAGGGCCTGCGGGGCCGGGCTGACCGGTGGACCAGTAGTTTTCCTTCATACCCATACGCTGAATACGCTCAGCCGGGAAGCCCACCTTGTTGTGCCAAATGTCGAAGGCCTCATCGTCACCCTCATAAATGGTGACCCACAGGCGCTCCGGATCCAGGCCGAAACCGCCCTTATCCTGAGGGGTGGTCAGCAGCTCGTAAGCAAACGGAATCGCCTGCTCCTTGAAGTAATCACCGAACGAGAAGTTACCAGCCATCTGGAAGAAGGTACCGTGACGCGCAGTCTTACCGACCTCTTCAATATCCAGGGTGCGGATGCACTTCTGCACGCTGGTCGCGCGGGAGAACGGAGGGGTCTCACGGCCCAGGAAGTAGGGAATGAACGGCACCATACCGGCGATGGTGAACATAGCGCCGGGCTCGTTCGAAATCAGCGATGCCGAAGGCACCACAGTATGGCCGCGGGAAGCGAAGAAATCGATCCAGCGCTTAGAAATCTCCTGTGAGAGCATCTCGTTCCTTAGAGTAATCTGTGCGAAATTCTAAATTAGTCTACTGACCTATGGTGCCTGTCCGAGAGCAAAATGGCTAATCGAGCCACCCTCGTACCGTGGTTAACGGACAAAAGCACCACCTTTAAAAACCTAGTTGAAGAAGCCGTCGCCGAGCTGACGGTCACGCGCAATACGCTGCTCACGCGCTCGCTTCTGAGCCTCTTCCAAGGAGGCAATCTCAGCCTCCACCTCAATGAGCTCACGCTCCGCCAGGCGACGGTTCGTGGACTCAATCTCAGCCGAGCTCATCTGACGATCCCAGGTGTCCAGGGAGCCAGGACGCAAATCCTGCTTCTGGCGCTCCACCTTCGCGTTGAGCTCCATCTCCTTCTCCTGCATGCCTTCACGCACGCGGGCGGCGAACTCAACAGCACGCAACGCATACGGCTGCAGGGGCTTGCCAATCGGCGAATCGAAGAACTTTCCCATCTGAGACTCCGGGTTGAGGGCAAGCTCACCGTGCTCACGCATGAGCAGGGCGCTGCCGGGGGTACGCTGAGCAGGTTCGGAGGCGGCACGTCGGGACGCGAAATAGCCAACCGCCGCGCCGGCGCCGAGCAGAAGAGCTGAACGAAGCAGACCCATTAGTTCTCACCGCCTGCAGAGTAAGAGCCGCCCTGTGCCGAACCGTACTGGCCACCAGCGTGGGTGTTGCCGTGTGCATCGCCGGTCTTGCCGCCGCGGAACGCCTGACGCACACCGTACGAGAAGGACGCAACCTTAATCAGCGGCTGACCCACAGTCGAAGTCACCAGCGAGGACAGCGCAGAAACGTTCGCGGACGCATCCGAAACATTCGAAGTGATGTCGTCAACCTTCTCCAGCTGCTCATTGGTGGTCACCACAGTGCGGGTCACCTCTTCAATGAGAGGGCCGGTGCTCTGGTTCAGCGAACGAATCGTCACGATAAGCTCATCAAACACCTTGGTCAGGCGAATAATGGGTAGCGCAAGAAGAGCCACCAGAATCGCAAAAACTCCTGCTGCAATCAGGCCCGCAATATCTCCGCCGGTCATCTATAACCCCATTCCGCTCAATGCATGATGCTTATCAATAGTCGTACAAGGCTGGACGCCACCGTGGCGCGCAGCCGGATCGTGCATACAGTTCAGGACTGTATACACAGCTCAATCCCCTATTTTAGTCGAAAAATCCTTCAAGCGCCCCCTAAACTCTCATGAAACTCCCAGCGAAGGAAGATTCACAGGTTCAGCGGCACCACTGCCCTGTAGTGTATAAGCCCCAAAAACCCACGCGTTAAACGGGAACAACCCGCCCCCACCGAACGGTGCAGGACGGGTTGCTTCTCGAAAAATCGAGATTATGCCAGACGCGAGTAGTACTCAACGACCAGCTGCTCGTCGCAGATCACGGGGATCTCTTCGCGCTTGGGCTTGCGCTCAAGCTTTGCGTGCAGCTTCTCGATCTCAACGTTCAGGTATGCGGGAACCTCGGGCAGAACTGCCTGGTTCTCACCTGCAGCCGCAGCCTGGAAGGGGGTGGTCTTCTCAGCCTTGGGGTGAACGTGGATCAGCTGGCCGGGCTTGACGTGGAACGAGGGGCGGTCCACGCGAACGCCGTCAACCATGATGTGACGGTGAACAACCATCTGACGTGCCTGTGCAATGGTGCGGGCGAAGCCTGCACGCAGAACCAGAGCGTCGAGGCGGGTCTCGAGCAGCTCGACCATGTTCTTACCGGTCTGGCCCTCGGTACGCTTTGCCTCGAGGTATGCGCGGCGCATCTGTGCCTCGCGGATGTTGTACTGAGCGCGCAGACGCTGCTTTTCCTTCAGCTGGGTAGCGTAGTTGGAGTCAGCCTTCTTGCGGGCACGGCCGTGCTGGCCGGGGCCGTAAGGACGACGCTCGAGGTACTTTTCTGCCTTCGGGGTCAGTGCAATGCCCAGGGCACGGGACTGACGCACGGTACGGCGGGTGCGGTTGTGCTTAGCCACAATCTACCTTTCATATGTGAGGCTCCTGCACCCTCACGGGCGGGGCCTCGGTCTGTTGAATACTGGCCTCCTCGGTTGACCCCGCCGGGATCCGTACGCGACCGATTCGGTCGTTGCTGTACGGCGGTGGGGCGGAGAGCTCGGGGCAGAGTACCCCGCAGCTACATTACTGACACCCGCACGGACGCGGGCATAGTAATTGCCAGACCCGTCAAGCTTACCGGATGCACCCGAGCTTTACCAGCCTTTTGGGAAATCTTTGGTTCAAATCACTGTGCGTGTGGGTTTTCGACACTTACCCACACGACCCCACAGGAATTATTTATGCCCGTCAGAGCTATTTAGGTGCGACTTCCCCGAAAAATTGCGGCGCTAAGATGTTGGATTGTAATCATTTCGTTATTTTTAACCTGTGTCTTTATGGGAATAGCTTGAATCAGACCCCCATATCGCCTAGACTAGAAACCATAACAAGCTTGGCGTCCGCCCTTCCGGGAAGGCCGATAGTCAAGACGTCTATCACAACTCAAAACTCTGATGCGGTGCGCAGTACTACCGAGGTACTACGCACCGCTTTCTGTTTGCACTCAGCCCTATACGGCTGCTTGCTCTATACGGTTGCTTTCCTACCGAGGCGCACCACTCCCCCCGGTAGTCAGCGCTCAAAGTAGTAGACGGCTCGATGGGAGCCACGTAAGCTAACGGGCCGTATCCTGCACCGGAGCCGCATCCAAAATACGGCGAATACGCTCACGACGCTCCGTCAACGTACGCTCAAAACCATGCTGAGTCGGCTCGTAGTAGACCGTACCGCGCAGAGTATCCGGCAGGTACTGCTGCGCCGCCACATGCCCCGGCTCATCATGCGCATACACATACCCCACGCCGTGACCAAACTGCTTAGCCCCCGCATAATGACCATCACGCAAATGCACCGGAACCTGACCCGAAGCACCCGCACGGACGTCCGCAATCGCGCGGTTAATCGCGTTATACGCGGCGTTCGACTTCGGCGCGAGCGCACAATAAATCACCGCCTGCGAGAGGATAATGCGAGCCTCCGGCATGCCCACCAGCGCCACCGACTGCGCCGCAGCCGTCGCCACCTGCAGCGCCTGCGGATCAGCCAGGCCAATATCCTCACTCGCCAAAATCATGATGCGACGCGCCACGAAACGCGGATCCTCGCCGCCCTCCAACATGCGCGCCAGATAGTGCACCGCGGCATCCGCGTCAGAGCCGCGCATGGACTTAATGAACGCACTCACCACGTCATAATGCTGATCGCCCGAACGGTCGTAACGGATCGCGGCGCGGTCCACCGCCTCCGTAGCATGCGCCAGGGTGATGCGCACGGGCGCGGTAGGTTCCGGGTCTTTCTCCCCCTCCGGGTCTTCTGAACCCTCAGCGGAGCGGGCAGATTCTGCCGAAGCCTGTTCGGCCTCGCTAAACGCAATCGCAGCCGCCGCCTCCAGCGAGGTCAGGGAGCGGCGAGCGTCGCCTCCCGAAACCGCCGCGAGGTGGGCGCGCGCATCCGCATCAATCACCGCCGCACCGCCAAAACCGCGCGGGTCAGCCAGAGCACGGTCAATCAGGTGCTCAATATCGGACTGCTCCAGCGAATGAACCCGCAACAACAGCGAGCGCGACAGCAGCGGCGAAATAACGCTGAACGACGGGTTCTCCGTCGTAGCCGCAACCAGAATCACCCAGCGGTTCTCCACGCCGGGCAGGAGCGCATCCTGCTGGGCCTTCGTGAAGCGGTGAATCTCGTCGAGGAAGAGCACTGTGGTCGTACCGTACATGTCGCGGTCGAGCAACGCCTGATCCATGACTGCGCGCACATCCTTCACGCCCGCGGTAATCGCCGAAAGCTCCACGAACTTACGACCCGGCGCGCGCGCAATCACATGCGCCAGGGTGGTCTTACCCGTACCCGGAGGGCCGTACAAAATCACCGAGGACGGGCCAGCCGGGCCGGCATTCTCCCCCGCCAACACGCGCAGAGGCGCACCCGGAGTCAGCAGATGCTCCTGGCCGAGAACCTCATCAATCGTGCGCGGACGCATACGCACCGCCAACGGCGCACGAGACGCCGAACGCGCAGAATACGTACGCGAGGCAGAGGCACGCGAGGAGGGCTCCTCAGCGGGCGCACCAATCAGGCTCACGCGGTCCCCGTCATCGGGCAACTCAAGATCAAAGAGGGAATCAGCCATAGTCTTACTCTATCGTTTCACAATCTGGAGGCGGGTACGGGGTGTGGGTATACAGCTGCGGATTTAGCTCGCGGCGTGACACCACACGGGTTTTCGATAGGTTAGTGTCTTCGCCGTGGGTTTTAAACCCCGGGACAATCCACTAACCTATCGAAAGCGCCGGCCTAGAGGGTCTCACTATCGAGAATCAGGGTCACCGGGCCGTCATTGACCAGCTCCACCTGCATGTCCGCACCGAACACGCCGGTCTCCACGTGCAGGCCACGCTCACGCAGCGCCTGAACATAGTCGTTGAACAGCGGCTCACTCACCGCGCCGGGCGCAGCGGCAGACCAGGAGGGGCGGCGGCCCTTCTTCGCATCCCCATACAGGGTGAACTGGCTGACCGCCAGCACGGGTGCGCCCTCATCGAGCAGGGACTTCTCCCCCTCCATCAGGCGCAGGTTAGCGGTCTTATCGGCAAGCTTCGCAATCTGCGCCGCACCGTCACCGTGCGTGATACCGACCAGCACCAGGTAGCCGGGCTGCTCAATCGCGCCGACCGTCTCACCCGCCACGCGCACCGCCGCGCGGGTCACACGCTGAATAACTACTCGCATCGTTCACCTTTCATCATGGAACCGGCATTCGCCGGGCTCATACATCTCTTTCGACACCACTCTCAGCGGCTGGTTTAGGGGAGCCGCAGTTCTAGAGGCAGCCGCCTCAGAGCACGCCGCGCAGCTGCACGGCACGCAAAAACTGGTTCGCCGCCCGCGGAGTACGAAACTCAATAAAACGCTTCTGCAGATGCTGCCCGCGAGCCTCCGCCAGCAACTCCCCGACGTGCGGGTAGCTCCTCCACGTGTACCGAATCATGTTGTCCGGGTCGCGCAGAATATTCTTCAGCGGCGGCTCCACATTATCAGCCCACAGCCTCTGACCCGTCACCGCACGGCGCACCGTCCGGCGAACCACACGCCACATGACCACCGCACGGCTATAGCGCAAGTAAATCACCACATCCGCACGCTCCAGCAGGCGGCCGCGCACCTGCGGATACTGCCACTCCGTAATCCACGCAGGCCGCTCAATGAGTGTCTGAACATCCGCCTCAAAACTAGGGCGCGGAGTCCAGTTCGGACCCCAATGCAACGAGTCCATCTCCGTATGCGGAATGTCCAGGAGGCGCCCCAACCGCGCCGCGAACGTCGTCTTACCGCTACAGCTCGGGCCGGCAATCAGAATACGCATGCTCCCCTCCCTTTGGTTAGTACACAAATCGGCACGCACGCCAGTTGATACAAAAGGTGGGCTGCGACCCTGCACCAGCAGAATACACAGCCCACCCTCAACGGCGACCCCGGCACAACTCAACGCCCGCCGGGTCCACGCCGCACAGGCCCACACCCCCTACGGGGCGCACGACCAAAGACTAGAGAATTACTCCTCGTCCTTCTTCTTCGGCTTGAAATCAACGCCAGCTTCCTTACGCTGCTCCGGAGTAATCGGTGCAGGAGCCGCAGTCAGCGGATCGAAACCATTACCGGTCTTCGGGAACGCAATAACCTCGCGAATCGAATCAACGCCAGCCAGCAGAGACACAATACGGTCCCAACCGAATGCAATACCACCCATGGGCGGTGCGCCGTACTTGAACGCATCCAGCAGGAAGCCGAACTTCTCCTGAGCCTCTTCCTCACCAATGCCCATCACAGCGAACACGCGTTCCTGCACGTCACGGCGGTGAATACGGATTGAACCGCCACCAATCTCGTTACCGTTGCAGACAATGTCGTAAGCGTACGCCAGAGCCGAACCCGGGTCAGTGTCGAAAGTATCCATGAACTCGGGCTTCGGGGAGGTGAACGCGTGGTGCACGGCAGTCCATGCGGAGTGACCCAGAGCCACGTCACCGGACTCAGTAGCCTCAGCAGAAGACTCAAACATGGGAGCGTCAACAACCCACACGAAAGACCACTCGCCGTCCTTAATCAGGCCGGTACGGTGACCAATCTCAACACGAGCAGCACCCAGCAGTGCACGGGAAGCCTTAGCCTCGCCAGCAGCGAAGAAGATGCAGTCGCCGGGCTTCGCGCCGGTAGCCTCAGCCAGGCCAGCACGCTCAGCGTCAGTGATGTTCTTAGCAACCGGACCGGTCAGCTCGCCATCCTCCTGAATGAGGACGTAAGCCAGGCCCTTAGCGCCACGCTGCTTAGCCCACTCCTGCCAAGCGTCCAGAGTACGGCGAGGCTGAGAAGCACCACCGGGCATCACAACAGCACCCACGTAAGGAGCCTTGAACACGCGGAAAGTGGTGTCCTTGAAGTACTCGGTCAGCTCGGTCAGCTCCAGGCCAAAACGCAGGTCAGGCTTGTCCGAACCGTACTTCTCCATCGCATCCTTGTAGGTCATGCGCTGAATCGGGCGGGGAACCTTCACATCAATCAGGTTCCACACAGCCTCAACGATGCGCTCGCCCAGCTCAATGATGTCTTCCTGATCAACAAACGACGCCTCAATGTCCAGCTGAGTGAACTCAGGCTGACGGTCCGCACGGAAATCCTCGTCACGGTAGCAGCGAGCAATCTGGTAGTACTTCTCAATACCGCCCACCTGCAGCAGCTGCTTGAACAGCTGCGGGGACTGCGGCAGAGCATACCAAGAACCCGGAGCCAGACGAGCCGGCACCAGGAAGTCACGCGCACCCTCAGGGGTGGAACGGGTCAGGGTCGGGGTCTCAACCTCAATGTAGCCGTCCTCAGCCAGCAGGTTGCGTGCCGCACGGTTCGCGTCCGAACGCAGGCGCATGATGCGAGCCGGCTCCGGGCGGCGAAGATCCAGGTAGCGGTAGCGCAGGCGCGCCTCCTCACCCACCTCAACGTGCTCGTCAATCTGGAAAGGCAGCGGAGCGGCAGTGTTCAGCACCTCAACGGCGGACACCTCAACCTCAATCTCGCCAGTCGCCAGGTTCGGGTTCTCGTTACCCTCCGGGCGCTTAGTCACCAGACCGGTCACACGCAGCACGTACTCATTGCGCAGGTGCTCAAAATCAGCCTCATTGTGGAAAACACACTGGGTGACACCCTCACGGTCACGCAGGTCAACGAAAGCGACACCACCGTGGTCGCGGCGGCGAGCCACCCAACCGGTCAGGGTAACAGTCTCTCCAATATTTGCGGCGGTCAGCTCGCCGTTGGTGTGAGTGCGAAGCACAGACATTCCTTTCATAGCGGGCACCTCACGACTATAGACAGTAGCCGGGTACACGCGGTTGATGATATGCGCACACTGCGTGCGCCTCATATATTGTATCCCCTCCGGGCAGGTCGATGGCGGGTCGGGGCAAGTCTGGGCAAGTCAGGCGCCAGAAAATGGGGTGCGGAGGCGGGATGCGGGTAGGGCGGCCGGTTCGTGGGTGTCTGCGGTCGATAGGTTAGTGTCTTCGCCGTGGGTCTTTAA
>NZ_KV814369.1:4095-10740 GCF_001813895.1 Rothia sp. HMSC071C12 | reverse complement strand
TGTCTTCGCCGTGGGTCTTTAACCCGGGGTGAAGGCATTAACCTATCGAAAAGCCGCTAACCTATCGAAGTATTACCGGGGAATCCACTCCGCATGCCTGTGGACAAACACTTTTTCGGTAGAATCCGCGAAGTTATCCACAGATTTCACGAACAAGCCCCACAACCTCACACAGCCTGCCAGGATAAAGTCTATGAACACCGTAACTATTCCGTGGCAACGCGTCCCAAACGTACTACCGACTACACCAGAAATTACCCGCGCCGCAGAGCTACACCCATTCGTGCTGAACTCCCAGATGCTCAACCTGCGAGGAATCGGTCCGAAACGCATTCGCAAGCTAGTGGCGGAAGGGTCTCTGCAACGTATCCAGCGAGGAGCCTATATTTACACCCGCGATGCCCAAGCGCTCACCCCCGAAGAGCGGCTCACGGTACGGTGCATCGCTGCTCAGATGATGGGTCTTCAAGGGATCTTCTCCCACACATCAGCCGCGGCGCTATGGGGACTTGATGTACTCTCTGTTCCCCAAATGATAAGCGTGTATAGCTGTAGTCATAGCACCTCTGACAGGGGAAGAATCACCCGGCATTACAGCGCCACTGGCCCCGAGGAAGTCACCAGGTTGCCGGGCACATCCATCATGGTTACGACGGTGGCTCGCACGCTGCAGGATTGCACGCGCAGCATGCCCTTTCGGGAGGCGGTAGTCCTCGCTGACTCCATCATGCGGCGGGGACTGATGGAGCCCCACGAGGTAACCGAGATTCTACTGAGCCTCACCGGGTACGGCGGTTCCGCAGGGCCTTTCCTTGCGCAGGCGGTGGATGCATCCAGCGAGTCGGCCGGTGAAAGCCTCACCCGGTGCCTACTCATGGAGCACAGGCTGCCCCTCCCCGTAACGCAGTACCCGATTTCATGCGAGGGCCGTAACTATCGAGTGGACTTCGCCTGGCCCGAGGCGCGGGTCATTCTCGAGTTCGACGGCGAACAGAAATACGTGGACCACCCCGGCAGGGACCGCTACGAAGCCGCCCGCGACCGTGCCCTAGCCCGCGCCGGCTGGACGGTCGTGCACCTCACGTGGGCTGACATCTTTCAGAAAGAACGGGAAGTCATCACCCACCTGCGGAAACTACTCTTGAGATAAAGCGAGGAAACGCCTCAGTCGATAGGTTAGTGTCTTCACCCCGGGTTAAAGACCCACGGCGAAGACACTAGCCTATCGAGAAGACACTAACCTATCGAAAATCTGGGCTCACACAAAAGACCCGCCCGGCAGGGAGGCCAATATCCTCCCCACCAGGCGGGTACACATCCATATGCGGGTCCATATGCAGGCTACAGTAACCAAATTACTACAGCAGCCAGATACTACAGCGGCAAAACACCGCAGGCATTACAGGCCCTAAGATGACAGGCCCCTAATGTTTACAGGCCCTCAGCACGCACAATCTGAACGTGCAGGTCCTCAGCCGGCGGCATCCACGAAGCCGGATCAGCAGCAACCTGCTCACCCGAACGGATGTCCTTCACCTCGTGAACCGGGGCACCCGACTCATCCGACGAAATGAACCACACGAACGGAATGCCGCGCTTCTCAGCGTACTTAATCTGCTTACCGAACTTCGCCGCATTCGCAGACACCTCGCAGGCAATGCCGCGGGCACGCAGCGCATCTGCAACATCATTCGCGGCCGACCAGCCCTCATCATTCGTCAGGGCAACAAACACAGCCGAAGGCACCTTACGGCTCGCCTGCGCAAAACCCTGCGACAGAATACGAGCCACCACACGAGTCACACCAATCGACAGGCCAACACCCGGGTACGTCTTCTTACCGTTCGACGCCAGCGACTCATAACGGCCGCCCGAGCAAATCGAACCCAGCGACTCGTGACCAACCAGAACAGTCTCATACACGGTGCCGGTGTAGTAGTCCAGGCCGCGAGCAATCGACAGGTCAGCCAGCACCTTACCCGGCGCACGGCGAGCCGCCTCCTCAATGACCTCAGCCAGCTCAGCAAGACCCTGATCCAGCAGCTCGTGCTCCACCGAATACTTAGCAGCAAGCGCACGCACCTGCTCCACGAAGGATGCGTCCTCAGTGCGGATCTGCGCCAGCTCCAGGGCGGCAGCGGCAGCATCCGCGCTCGCACCAGCCTCAGCCTGCAGCTCCTCAGCCACACGCTCAGCACCAATCTTCTCCAGCTTGTCAATAGAACGCAGAACAGCCGCAGTATCAGTCAAACCCAAGCCCAGATAGAAACCCTCAGCCAGCTTGCGGTTATTCACACGCAGCTTGAACTCAGGAATCGGCAGCTTCGACAGCGCATCAACAACAACCAGCGCCAAGGTCACGTCGTAACGGAACGGCAGCTCACCGTCGCCAACCACGTCAATATCAGCCTGAGTGAACTCGCGGGCACGGCCCTCCTGCGGACGCTCACCACGCCACACCTTCTGAATCTGGTAACGCGAGAACGGGAAATTCAGGTAACCGGCGTTCTCCACCACATAACGGGCAAACGGCACGGTCAGGTCAAAGTGCAGAGCCAGCTTTTCCTTAGCCTTCGCAGCCTCATCCTCCTGCAGGCGAGAAATTGCGTAAACTTCCTTGTCAATCTCACCCTTGCGCAGCAGCTGCTCAATAGTCTCTACCGAACGAGTCTCAATCGGGGAGAAACCGTGCAACTCAAAAGTCTCACGCAAAGTGTCCAGAACATGATTCTCAACCAACCGCTCAGCCGGAAGATATTCGGGAAAACCAGACAGCGAAGCCTTGCGAGCCATACGCGATACTCCTTGACAAAGAACTTGACAACAAAACCCCCGGAACACCTCCGGGCATATCTACCCATCATACCAACACCCACCCCAGCACAGCACCCACTCCCCCAGCTCACCCGACACAAACCCACGCAAACCCGTAGCCGGCAGGTTCGCCCACAACACAACACGACCAGACACTACTCACACACACCCCACAGAGGCTATGCTTAGGAGGTGCACACGCACACCCAAACGGGTGCCCACCACGGGGAACAGCGCAAAGGCGCCCCACCCCCAGCACCCCCGAGTGAAAGAGTTATAGCGGTGACTACCAAACCCGACGACACTGTAAACCTCGAAAAGGCACGCCAGTACGGCCGCGTCTCCGAGGACGGCCACGTCTTCGTCATTGTCGACGGCGAAGAATACGCCGTAGGCCAGCTGCCCGGCGCCTCCGAAGAAGAAGCGCTCAGCTACTTCGCCCGCAAGTTTGAAAACGTCGAGGCGCAGGTTGCCCTGCTCGAATCCCGCCTCGCCAACAACGCCCCCGCCGCAGACCTGCAGAAGGGCATCACCTCCATCGGTGCACAGATCGGTGTGCGCAACATGGTCGGTGACTACTCCGGCCTGCAGAAGCGCCTCATCGCCCTCGCAGAACAGATCGCTGAACTCGGCGAAAAGCAGCAGCAGGCACGCACCGAAAACCGTGAACGCGCCCTCGCCGTCCGCGAAGAAATCGTCGCGGAAGCCGAGCAGATTGCCGGCCAGGACCCCGACCAGATCCACTGGAAGAACTCCCACTCCCGCATGAACGAACTGTTCGAAGCGTGGAAGAAGGCACAGCGCGAAATTCACCTGGCAAAGAGCGTAGAGGACGAGCTGTGGAAGCGTTTCCGCGCAGCCCGCACCACCTTCGACCGCAACCGCCGCGCACACTTCTCGCAGCTCGACGACCGCAACGCACGCATCAAGCGCGCCAAGGAAGAGCTGATCGCACGCGCGGAAGAGCTGTCCGCCTCGACTGACTGGTCTGAGACTTCCCGCGTATACGGCGACCTGATGCGCGCCTGGAAGCAGGTACCCCGCGGCCACCGTCGCGAAGACGACAAGCTGTGGGCACGCTTCCGCGCGGCACAGGACGTGTTCTTCAACGCCCGCAACGAAGCCGAAGCAGCGCAGGACGCAGTCTACGCCGAAAACCTCAAGGTCAAGGAAGCGCTGCTCGAAGAAGCACGCGCACTCCTGCCCGTCGAAGACATTGAAGGCGCGAAAGCAGCCTTCGAGAAGATCCTGGACCGCTGGGATGCGGCAGGCCGCGTGCCCCGCAACGACCTGCGCCGCGTCGACGGCGAACTGCGCCGTATTCAGGACGAAATCAACGGCGCCGAAGAGGCAAAGTGGAAGCGCAACGACCCCGCCAAGGCGGCACGCGCGAACTCCCTGCTCGCACAGATCGAGGACTCCCTCGCCGAGCTGGAAGCAGAGCTCGCAGCAGCTGAAAAGGGCGGCGACTCTAAGAAGATCGCCAAGGCTAAGGAAGCTCTGGAGGCGCGCCGCGCCTGGGCAGCAACCCTGCAGGGCTTCGGCAACTAGGGTCTAGCAGACGGTCTAAATAACGGTCTAATTAACGCCGAGAAGCCACATGTGTTTCGAAAAGCCACTTTTTTGGTGGCTTCTCGAAATACATGTGGCTTCTGCGTGTCTGCGGAATGTCTGCTGGGTGTCTGTGGGATGCGGGATATCTGCGGGGTGCGGACTTTTAGGATCGGCTGGAGGGACTAGTCATCAACGGGCTCATAATTCATGATTTCCCATTTCTGCCCGTTGTGCTTCAGCTCAAATCTAAAGGTGTCATCGGTTTTATCGTCATTACTCCATTTGCGCCAGCTACCGTCAGATTCAACATAAGTCTCGTAATCCCATTCGCGGTACGCCTTCCAGAAATAGGTTTCACCGTCTTCTGACCAGGGGTTACCGTCAGCAAGATAATGGTTTATACCGCCAATGACCCATCCGCCGCTTTTGTAAAGTTCCTCGACGCCTGTATAGGCCTTACGTTCGTCTTCAAAAGTAGGGGACATGAACTTGAAAGCCATCGAGTAATCGCCAGTTTGAGTACCGTAATTACCCCACAAAATCCAGGCATCCATCGTCTTACGCATGCCCTCTAGAGACTTTTCGTTGTAGCCGTCTTCCGGAGCATTGGGTTTCGGTACATTCTGTGCTGGACCGTATTTATCAGCAGGGCGGTACTCGCCATCGGGTGCTTTTGATCCGCCCGAGTAGCCTCGGACAGTAGACGGGGTAGCGCTTGCCGAAGGCGACTCCGACACCGCTACAGACGCCGAAGCCGTTTCGCTCGGCGCTGCGGAGGCGGTGGCTGCCGCCTCGTTATTAGCCTGCTGACTGCAGGCCGCAAGCAGGGTGCTCATGCCCAGGAGTGCACCGCCGTTCAACAACGCTCGACGAGTAAGAAAAACGGAAGTCATGGAAGTAGATTCCTTCTATCGGTGTGGTGTGAATGGGGGATGCTGATTAGAAAGCGGAAGATAGAGAAATTCTCGAAGCAAGAATAAGAATTCTTGCGATACTAATAAGTGCTTTTTATTTCCTATTTAGTCATCTACTTGTTCAAAGTCGATAATCTTCCAGCCCTCAGAAGTGTATTTAAACGAGAACTTCCAGGTGTCGTCATCCTTTCTGTCATTCTCGTAAGACTTCCAATCACCGTTAGGTTCAATGTACATAACGTAGCCCCACTCCCGGTACGCTTTCCAGTAGTAAGTCTCTCCCTCACTCCAAGGGTTCCCGTCAGCAATGTAGTGATCAAGACCCGCGATAATCCATCCGCCCCGCTTGTAGAGGGCTTCAAGACCTTCGTAGGAATCTAGTAGTTCGGTGAAGCTACTGTCAATGAATTGGCGTGCTTGACTGTAGTCTCCGGTTTCGGTGCCGTAGTTGTTCCATTCAATCCATGCGTTGAGTGTTTTGCTTAGGCCTTCATTGGATTTTTCTCGGTATCCGTCCTCAGGCGATGCAGGCTTCGGCACATTCTGCGCCGGACCGTTAGGGTCAGCTCCACGGTACTCTCCATCTGGCGCCTTTGAGCCGCCGGAGTAGCCACGGGTAATGACCGGGCTTGGAGTAGCCGATGCAGAAGCAGTATCAGATACCGCCGCAGACGTCGAAGCAGTCTCGCTCGGCGCGGCGGATGTTGTAGCAGATGCGCTCACCTCGTTGGTGGCTTGTTGGCCGCACGCCGCAAGCAGGGCACCAACACCCACAAGTGCGCCGCCGCTCAACAGTGCGCGGCGGGTAAAAAGGTTGGAAGTCATGGAAATACATTCCTCATATCGGTGTGAAGTGTGAATAGGTGGCTGGCTAGAAACCGGAAGACTAACCTGCCGAAGGGGAAGAACCCCCGATAGCTGAGAAGCCACATGCGTTTCGAAAAGCCATAAACAAAGTGGCTTCTCGGCGAACATGTGGCTTCTCAACGTAAGACCCACGGCAGAGAGATGCCTTACATATCGGGCCAGTCGCGGTGCAACGAATACTCCGTATCCCCGTCACCGCTATCATTCAGATGCCAGCGCTGACCAGTACGGATATCGGCCTTGCGCAGGCGCGGGTTCGGGTTATCCTTCTTACCCATGGTCGGATCATTCTTGCAGCCCCAACGAGTGTCGTCGTAGCTGCAGTCACCGGCTACGCGTCCCACATCAACCCACCAGACACGCACCAGCAGCGGGTCACTGGTTGCCTGCGGGGTCACCATCATCATTTGCCAGGGGCCACCGTCCACGCGGAAACGAGCCGTGTAGTGCACGGTCGCGTACGCGTGGAAGTTACCCGAACGCTGGTAGGCGTAGC
>NZ_KV814369.1:0-3995 GCF_001813895.1 Rothia sp. HMSC071C12 | reverse complement strand
GCTCACGAGGGTAGGTGGTGACCGGTTTGCCCGCGGTGTAGTTGGTGTCTGTATCACCATTGCCGTACTCGATGAAGTACGAGGAGGGCATGAGTTCAATTTCGACGTGTCCGGCGAGCACGTCTGCTTCGAGGCGGTAGGGGCCTCCGTCATCGACGTAGAAATTGATCTGGTCGCCCTTGTAGACGTTGGGATCGCCTTCTGCTCGACCGGTTCCTGCGGGGTTGTTGTAGGACTGGTGGAGGGTCGGCTTGCCGGGCTCTAGGGATTGGGCGGCTTCAATGATTTGCGCCATCATTTGTTCCCAGGTGGGGCCGTCGTTTGCCTTGGATTTAGTGTCCTGAACAGCCTTGATGTCTGAGGGGATGCAGTTAGCACTGGTGGGGCTCTTCAGTCCCATTGCTGGGCGACCGCGGTCCATGAATCCTGCATCAGTTTCCGGGCTGAGGTTGGTGTGTTTATAGATACCAACCTTTCCTCCCGGGGTTACGCAGTAAAGGACACCAGGGGTATTTTTAGAAGAGTAGACGTCAAAACCATTGGGGTTGTGGCTCTTTTCCCATTCATGGACTTGGGTTTTTGCTTTTTCTGCAGCTTCAGAATTTTTTGTATCTCGTACAGTATCTCCACCGGACTGATTGCGACCAGCATCGTATCTATTGGATTTAGAAGTAGGTTTGGGCTCTGGATTGTTAAAAATAGTTCCACATACCTGCGCTGAATTTGGGTTATTGCTAACACACTCTGAATACGAGCTGAATTCTCCTTCTACTCCAGACGCGGCAGTGTAACCAGCAAATGATATAAATAATGCTGCAATAGTATATTTGGCGAGAATCTTCATGGCAGATATTTAACCTTCGACTACCGTTGTTGACTCAACAAGCCAACGATCACCCGTATAACGCAACTTGATGTCCCACATATTATTGACATCATCCCCATTCTCGAAGCTCTCCCAGCTGCCGTCAGGCTCAACATACATTGCGTAAGTCCACTGCCGGTACGCACGCCAAATATAGGTCTCCCCGTCCTCAGACCAGGGCGCACCATTCGCTACAAAGTTATGAGTACCAGCAATAACCCAACCACCTTTCTCATAAAGAGATGAAATCTTCTTGCTGAAATCAATCTCTTCCTTGAAAGAAGGGCTCACAAATTTAAGGGTTTCCGTATAGTCTCCAGTTTGAATTGAGTAATTTTCATTCAAAATCCAAGCGCGAATCGTCTTCTCCAAGCCGGAAATCGACTTCTCGCGGTAACCCTCTTCGGGAGCCGGAGGCTTAGGCACGTTCTGGGCGGGTCCCTTCGAATCAGCAGGGCGGTACTCACCATCCGGCGCCTTGGAGCCGCCCGAGTAGCCTCGGACAGTAGACGGAGTAGCGCTTGCCGAGGGCGACTCAGACGCCGTGGCTGAAGCCGAAGCAGTCTCGCTCGGCGCGGCGGAGGCGGTGGCTGCCGCCTCGTTATTTGCCTGCTGGCCGCACGCCGCAAGCAGGGCACCCAGGCCCACAAGTGCGCCGCTGCCCAACAGGGTACGGCGATTAAAGATGGTCGAATCCATAGAAGATACGCTCCTATCATCGGTGACGGTGTGATATATGTGCATGTCAGGCCGTTATTCGCAGGTCAAGCTGACCACCGGAAGGAAAACAGCGCCGTAGCGCACCCAACAAACGCATCAGTGCGCTATGGAACACTACAGTTACCACCCTACCGCATCTTTGTGTCTATTTGCGTTGCTTTGAGTGCAATAGTATCTGAACGTCATTATTCGGACACATCAATGCTTTATGCATCAAATAAACCTACACTCACGGAGGCTCTGCCCCTGCAGAATTTGTGCCATGGTTTAGTGTCTTCGACCATGGTTTTTAACTACGACCAAAGACGCTAACCTATGGCACAAATCCGCAACTCATGACCGGATCCCCATCTGTGACAGGTGGGCGGGCGGGCTACACGGCGAGCGCATACATGTCGCGGAGGGCATCTTCCGCCTCGTCGAAGGCGTATCCGCTCTGGCAGAGAGCATCGCAGCGGTTACCGTAGCGGAGGCCGGCGAGGAACTCGCGGTCGGTGACTTCGGGCAGGTGTTCCATGAGGTATTCGCCGTTGTCGGTAAAGAAGTCGTCAATACTGGCGGCGTCCTGACCGGAGCAGAAGGTGCGGAAGTCTTCATCGCTGTAGTAGCCATCCGTGTACATGGGTTTCTCCTTTGGTCGTTCGATGGAGGAATGAGAACGCGTCGTTGTTCTCTACCACCAAGGTACGGGGCGCCCCTGACAAGATAAGGGGCTGCACCGCCCACGCCGGAGAAAATACGCAAAAAATATTGTGCGGCGAGGGGTTTTCTGGAGACGCGCTCCCCCGCCAAACTCCCCCGCCGCACGGAAGATTAGGTGCGGACGGGCTTGCCTCCTGTGTGCCGTTGCCCCGCCTCCCATACACCGGGCGGGAAATTCAGTCATGGGTTACGGACTTCGACCATGGGTTAGTGACTTCAGGCTGGGGTTTTACCCCCCCACCAAAGTCACTAACCTATGGTCGAAATCGGCGCTGTGCAGAGGGGCTAATCAGTAGCGTAGATCCGGGTTGATGCTGTCCACCCCTTCCCCCGCTTAACGGCAAGAAGCCACATGTGTTTCGAGAAGCCACCAAAGAAGTGGCTTCTCGAAACACATGTGGCTTCTGGGCGGATTACCGCAAACTAGCGCGGGTTACAGTACATAACCGTGCGTTAGTTTCCGAGGGTTATTCTCCACCAAGGAACGGCATGAAGCGGACGATGTGCTTCTCTAGCTTCTGCTTCACGCGCTTCGCCTTGGTTGCTGCGTCCTCGGTCTTCGCGCCGCCGAGCTTGCCGCCGAAGAGCGAAATCTTGCCCTTGACCAGGCGGCTGATCTTGCCGGGGATGGTGCGGCGGTTCTCCTTGAGCGCACGGTTGACGACGCGCTGGGTCTCTGCGGAGTCCAGCTCTTCGTCCTTGACGATGGTGTCCTCTTCGCGGGTGCGGCGGTCGGTCACGTAGTGGTGGAAGTGCTCCTGCACGTCGTGGTCTTCGGACTCGTTCAGGTAGGTGTCGAAGTAGTCCTCGATGATATCGCCGCTTTCGCGCAGGTCGGCGTCGTTACGAATTGCGAGGCGCACGCGGTCGCGGAAGTGCTCCACGCTGTCCTGCGCGGTTTCGGAGGTGCCGCTCTCCCCTGCCGCCTTGCCGTGGCGTGCGGCGCGGGCTGCCTTGACGAGCTCCAGGATATAGAGCACACCGACTTCCTGCTGCCTGACCAGTTCGGTCAGGAAGGATACGCGATCAAACAGGTCAACTGCGGTCGGCTTTTCTTCGCCTTCGCCGGTTTCGCTGTCGGCGCTGTCCTTCGCTTCTTCCTGTTCACGGCGCAGTTCGCGGGCTTCTTCGTAGATGTCGTTGTAGACACCGGTGTAGCCCTGCATGTCATAGTCGCTGATGAGTTCGTTGCCGCCGTCGCGGATGAACTCGTCGTGCACGCGCAGTTCCTGCTGCAGTTTAAGCACCTGGTTCATGAGCTCGATGTAGCGGGCCTTGTCTTCGGTGGTGTCCACGGTGATGGAGCCGCCCTCGTCGATGGGGAATTCTTCGCGCAGTTCAGATACGGCCTTGTCGTATGCGGCGTAGGCTTCCTTGTAGGATCGGGTGAACGCGATGTCGAGGGCGGACTGGCCGCTGCTATTTTCGGTGTCGCCGAAGAGGGTGAAGGCGTCCTTGGTTGCCTGTTCGAGGTCGCGGAAGCACACGATGTTGCCGGAGGGCTTGAGCGAGTTGAGGATTCGGTTGGTGCGGCTGTATGCCTGCACCAGGCCGTGCATCTTCAGGTTCTTGTCGACCCAGAGGGTGTTGACGGTCTTGGAGTCGAAGCCGGTGAGGAACATGTTGACGACGATGAGCAGGTCCAGCTCACGTACCTTCATGCGGCGGGAGACGTCCTTGTAGTAGTTATCGAAGGAGTCGCCGTCGG
>NZ_KV814368.1:35297-205836 GCF_001813895.1 Rothia sp. HMSC071C12 | reverse complement strand
ACAAGTGGGGCCTTGAAAGGGTCTCAAACACCCTCACAGACACCAAACCGCCTAGTCAGCACAGGATAAGCTCCTCAAAAGCTCTTTGAAAAAAGTTTAAAAACCTTCAAAAGACCCCGAAAAACCTGCAGAAGCTCCCTGAAGAGCCCATATAGAAGGGCAGAAAAGCCTCTCAGCATCAAGAAGATAAGAAGAGAAGACGGGAAGAAAAGATGGGAAGAGGGGCTCCGCCCCCTCCCCCATCTCTGTATCCCGCATATCTGTACCGCTGCACTTCCCCGTTCTGTACCTCCCAGTTCTGTAGTCTCCCTATATATGAGCACCTATATATGGGGAGAGCACAGAAAAGGAGGGCACCCCCTCACGGGGCGCCCTCCTTGTTCAAGCTATAGGGTTCAAGCTACAGAGCTACAGCCCGTAGCTCGCAAGCTTCAAAACTTTAGTTCGCGGAAGCGCGACGACGAGAAACATCGTACAGAGTAATACCCACAGCCATCGCCGCGTTCAAAGACTCCATCGCAGAATCAATCGGAATCGACACAATCTGATCGCAGTTCTCAGTCACCAGGCGGGACAGACCCTTACCCTCAGAACCAACCACCACGCACAGCGGCTCATTCGCAAGCTCCAGAGCCGGCAGCTCAATATCGCCACCGCCATCCAGACCAATCACGAAAATACCCTGCTCCTTAGCCTGCTGAATCACGCGAGTCAGATTAGTCGCCATCGCAACAGGAATACGAGCAGCCGCACCAGCACTAGTCTTCCACGCACCAGCGGTCACAGCAGCCGAACGACGCTCAGGAATAATCACACCATCACCGCTAAATGCGGACACGCTACGAATAATCGCACCCAAGTTACGCGGATCAGTAATACCGTCCAAAGCAACAAACAGCGGCGGAGTCGACAGCTTACCCGAGTGCCAACGCTCCATAGTATCCAGCACCAAATCAGTCGCGTCCGGGTACTTGTACGGCGGAATCTGCATCGCAACACCCTGATGCACAGAACCATCAGTCAAACGATCCAGCTCGCTACGCGGAATCTCCAGCATCGGAATATTGCGCTTATTCGCAATAGTCATAATCTCGCGAACGCGGTCATCAACCTCAACACGGCTCATGATGTACAAGTGCTTCGAGGGAATCTCAGTACGCAGAGCCTCAAGCACCGCATTACGACCAGTCACCAGCTCATCGCTAGCACGCTTACCGCCCAGACGAGTCTGGAACTTACGGTTCGTACCGGTAGCAGCACGACGCTCAGCCGCGCGCTTCATCTTATGCGCCTTGTGATAAACGCGGTCCTCAGCCTTCGGAGTAGGACCCTTACCCTCAAGCGCCTTACGACCGTGACCGCCAGTGCCCTTAGTAGCACCCTTCTTCTTGGTGGTAGCGCCCGGGCGCGAACCTGCCTTAGCCATTCTTCTCTTCCTTCGTCAAAGTAATGAATACGAGTCTACGCGAGAGAAACCCGCGCGACCTAAGCCTTACGCACAAACGCGGGGCACATCACCCTCTAGCCAACGCTCCAGCTCGAACCATTCGCGCCATCCTTCACCTGCACACCAGCAGACGCCAATAGATCACGCATCGCATCAGCCTTCGCCCAATCCTTCTGAGCACGAGCAGCAGCACGCTCCGCCAATACAGCCTGAATCAGCGCATCCAGAGCCTCATGCTCAGCACCCGAAGTGCCCTCAGCATTAAAGCTCATCAGCTGCGCCAGGCCCAGAACCTCAGCCATAGCCATCACAGCATTCGCCGCCTCCGAAGCATCCTCACCGGCAGCAAGCGCCGCATTACCGGCACGAGTCTGCTCATGCAGAACCGCCAGAGCACGCGGAATATTCACGTCATCATCCATAGCCTCTGCAAAAGCCTCCGGAACCTCACGACCCGGCTTCAGCACATCCTGAGTTGCAGCAAGGAACGCCTCAACACGCTCAATAGCGGTTGCCGCCTCCTGCAAAGACGACGGACGGTAATCAAGAATCGAACGATAATGCGCACTACCCAGGTAATAACGAACCACCAGCGGACGAGCCATCTGCAGCATCTGCGCCGGCGAAATCGTATTACCGATAGACTTCGACATCTTCTCACCCTCATAGGTGACCATGCCGTTATGCATCCAGAAATTCGCGAAATCATCGCCAGCTGCAGTCGACTGCGCCAGCTCATTCTCATGGTGCGGGAAACGCAAATCCAAACCGCCACCGTGAATATCGAAACGCGAACCCAAATACTTACCAGCCATCGCCGAGCACTCCAGGTGCCAGCCCGGACGGCCGCGACCCCACGGAGACTCCCACGAAGCAGTCAGCGGCTCACCCTCCTTATAGCCCTTCCACAGGGCAAAATCGCGAGGGTCACGCTTACCGCGCGGATCAGCATCCGCAGAATCCTGCATATCCTCAACGCTCTGATTCGTCAGCGCACCATACTTATCCCACGAACGCACATCAAAATACACGTCACCAGAATCATCCAGTGCAGGATACGCGTGGCCACGATCAATCAGACGCTGAATCAGAGCAAACATCTCCGGAATATGACCGGTCGCGCGCGGCTCATACGTCGGCGGATCAATACCCAACGCCGCATACGCCTGAGCAAAAACCTTCTCAAAACGATACGCGAGCGCCCACCACTGCTCATTCGGGAACTCACCCTCAAAACCGGGCTCCATAGAATCAGCAGACTTCGCCAAAATCTTGTCATCAATATCAGTGACATTGCGGACCGTCGTCACCTTCAAACCACGGTAACGCATCCAACGGCTCAACTGGTCAAAAACCAACGCCGAACGGATGTGGCCCAGATGCGGTTCACCCTGCACCGTAGCACCACAATAATAGATACGCGCCTCACCGGGCACGACGGGCTCAAACTCGCGAATAGTCGCGGAAGCTGAATCATAAAAACGCATAGTCACACTCTCATTCTACGGGGTCGGTTCAGACGCCGGGGCGGTAAATCAGCGATAGGTTACAGAATGGCTCGAAGCAGCCAAACACCTACGAACGCGGATACACCAGCGCCGTCGCAATAGCAGCCACACCCTCGCCGCGGCCCGTCAAACCCAGACCGTCAGTAGTCGTCGCAATCACCGTCACCGGAGCACCCGCCGCCTCGCTCAGCACACGGTTCGCCTCATCACGGCGCGGGGAGAACTTCGGGCGGTTACCCACCAGCTGAACGCTCACATTACCAATCTCAAAACCAGCAGCACGCACAATCGCCGCAGCCTCAGAAAGAATACGAACACCCGAAGCGCCCTTCATATCCGGGCGGTCCACACCAAAATTAGAGCCCAAATCCCCCGTGCCGGAGGCGGCAAAAAGAGCATCCGCGGCAGCATGAGCCACCACATCACCATCAGAATGGCCGCTCAAACCACGCTCACCCGGCCAATGCAGACCAGCAATATACAGGGGAGTGCCCTCTTCGCCAAAAGCGTGGACATCAACACCGGTACCAACACGAGGAATAACAGTCATCACAGGACCCTTCAATCGATCAAACATCTTCTCAGCAGCAATGCCTCGGCAAAAGAGGCATTAGGCGGCAAGGTTAGGTAGCAGAATCACCAAACAGCGCGCGAGCAACCCGCAAATCCATCGGAGTCGTCACCTTAAACGCATCCGCAGCACCGGCAACCGTCAATACCGGCTCGCCCGCAGCCTCCATCGCCATCGCATCATCAGTGAGCAGCTCAGCCTCCTCAGCAGGCAGGGAACGGCTACGCTCATGTGCCGCCAACAGGGCAGCCACCTCAAAACCCTGAGGAGTCTGCACCGCACGCATCTGCGCACGCGAAGGAGTACCCGTCACCAAACCAGCAGAATCCACAGTCTTCACCGTATCCACCACCGGCAACACAGGAATCACCGCACGCACAACACCCTGCGGGCTCTCAGCACCCAAACCCTCAAGCACACGGTGATACACCTGCGGCGGAGTAAAAGCACGAGCGCAATCATGAATCAGCACATAATCCACCGGAACCTGCGCATCCTTCAAAGCATCCAACGCCGCAACCACCGAAGCAGTACGCGTATCACCACCGGCAGTAATCAACGCACCGGCACGGCGGGCGTCCTCCAAAAGCTCCGGGCAACTCGCCGAACAATCAGCAGGAACAGTCACCACCACATGCTCCGCAACACCCGAAGCGAGCGCACCCTCCAACGCATAATCCAGCAAAGTACGACCATGCACACGCACAGCAGCCTTCGGGATCGGCTCACCCAGGCGAGTACCCGAACCAGCCGCCAAAACAATCACAGCAGTATTCGCCGCAGAAGCAGAACTCATCAGTCTCAAGCCCGCCTACGCCTCGAACTTATAGCCCAAGCCGCGAACCGTCACCACATACTGCGGGGCAGAAGAATCCGGCTCAATCTTCGAACGCAGACGCTTAATGTGCACGTCCAGGGTCTTCGTATCACCCACATAGTCGGCGCCCCACACGCGCTCAATCAACTGGCCACGAGTCATCACACGACCCACATTGCGCAGCAGAATCTCCAGGAGCTCAAACTCCTTCAGCGGCATAGAAATCTCTTCACCATTAACCGTCACCACATGGCGGTCAATATCCATACGCACCGGGCCGCCCTGCAGCACCGACTCAGTAGCAGAATCAGTCTCCGCCGAACGACGACGCAACACCGCGCGGATACGAGCAATCAGCTCACGCGCAGAATACGGCTTCGTCACATAGTCATCAGCGCCCAGCTCCAGACCCAGCACCTTATCCAGCTCAGAATCCTTAGCCGTCAGCATGATAATCGGGACCGAAGACACCTCACGTAGCTTACGGCACACCTCCATACCGGACATGCCCGGAAGCATCACATCCAGCAGCACCAAATCCGCGCCCTCGCGGTCAAACACCGGCAGAGCATCCAGACCGTTGTCCACAACAATCGTCTGGAAACCCTCACGACCCAGCAAAAACGCAAGGGGATCCGAGAGGGCCTCTTCGTCCTCAACAATCAGAATTTTAGACATCAATAACTTCCTTCGATTCCATAAAACCTATACCGCTAACACTACACTGCGGCCGGAGCCTCATTCAGCGGCAACGCCAACGTAAACGTCGAGCCCTCCTGCGGCATCGACCGAACCGTCACGCTGCCACCGTGCTGAGTCATCACGTGCTTCACAATGCTCAAGCCCAAACCGGTACCGCCCGTCTGACGCGAACGAGCCGGATCAACCCGGTAAAAACGCTCAAAAATACGTTTCTGCTCGTCCTCCGGGATACCCACGCCCTGATCAGCAACCTCAACCAGCAGCTGATCCGCCACACGGTGCACCCAAATATCCACCTTCGTATGCTCCGGCGAATAACGCACCGCGTTCTCCACCAGGTTCTGCACAGCAATACCGAGCAGCTCGGCGTCACCGTACACCTCGGGGACCTCCTCGATGCGGGTAGAAATCTGAATGTCCTTCTCCTCCGCCACAATATGCGAACGGTCCACCGCATCAGCCACCAAAGAAGGCACCGACACCGGACCACCACGCGCAATCACATCGGTCGACTGCAGACGCGAAAGCTCAATAATGTCACGCACCAGCGCAGACAGGCGGCGCGTCTCCTTATGAAGACGCCCCACAAAATACTCAATCGCCTCCGGGTCATCACTCGCCTGCTCAATAGCCTCCGCAAGCAGACTCACCGCACCCACCGGAGTCTTCAACTCATGCGACACATTCGCCACAAAATCATTACGCATACGCTGCACACGAGAAATTTCAGTGCGGTCATCCGCAAGCACCAAAATGTACTCGTCCCCCAGCGAAGCAACACGCACATCCAAGACCAGCGCCTCACCCTCACCGCGGTCAATCTCAAAAGTACGCTCCGCAAAAATACCGCGATGACGCACCATGCGAATCATATCCGCCAACTCATCAGACGCCACCGTATGACCACGCACCAGACCCATCGCGTACGCACCCGGAGAAGCCTGAACCACGCCGCCCACCTCATCAATCACCAGGTAGGCGCGACCAATCACAGCAAGTACCTGAGCGGCACCATCACGCAGCGCCGGCGCCGACACCAAACTACGCTCCTGCTCCCGCTCACTACGCGCCACCGCATTCATGCTCAGGACGCCCACCAGCAGACCTATCATGCCCGCAATAAAGGCGATCAGACCGGCATCCATGTACTTCCCTTCTGTTCGGGTACCCCATAAGTATAAATGTGGCGGATACCCAGCACTCAGGCGAACGCTCTTCTTCTCAGGCACGCTCCCCGTACAGAAACCTTACAGAGAACGCAATGAGCCGCCCACCTCAACGGTGGACGGCTCATCACAATGACAGGGGTGAAACCCTGCCGGAGGTATTACTTACCCTGGTTTGCTACGGCAGCAATAGCGTCCTTAGCAGCCTCGGGGTCCAGGTACTCGCCGGGCTTGACGGGCTGGAAGTTCTCATCCAGCTCGTAGTACAGCGGAATACCGGTGGGGATGTTCAGGCCAGCAATGTCCTCATCGGAAATACCCTCGAGGTGCTTGACCAGCGAACGCAGGGAGTTACCGTGTGCAGCAACCAGAACGGTCTTGCCTGCTGCGAGGTCGGGCTTGATGTCCGACTCCCAGTAGGGAAGCATACGGCCCAGAACGTCCTTCAGGCACTCGGTGCGAGGAGCGTTCTCAACATCCGCGTAGCGGGGGTCGTTTGCCTGCGAGTAGGGGTCGTTGTCATCCAGCGGGGGCGGCGGAACGTCGTAGGAACGACGCCAAGTCATGAACTTCTCGTCGCCGTATTCCTCGCGAATCTCGGACTTGTTCTTACCCTGCAGAGCACCGTAGTGACGCTCGTTCAGGCGCCAGGTGCGCTTGACGGGAATCCACAGACGGTCTGCTGCATCCAGTGCAAGGTTTGCGGTGTTGATTGCGCGACGCTGCAGGGAGGTGTGAACAACATCGGGGAGGATGTTGCGCTCTGCCAGCAGCTCGCCGCCGCGCTTAGCCTCAGCGCGGCCCTTATCGGTCAGGTTAACGTCCACCCAGCCGGTGAACAGGTTCTTCTCGTTCCACTCGGACTGGCCGTGGCGCAGGAGTACTAGTTTGTAAGTCATACCTCTATTTTTTCATTTACCCGCCGGTTTGTCATGCCTTAGAGCCTAGAAAATATGCATTCTCCCAAAAATTTATAAGGGTCTTTTCTACCAGAACGAAAGGCTCAAAAACCCCGCCAGAAAAGGGCAAAGCCCCGCACACCATCCGACCGGGACAAACCCATCAGACAGCGCACGAGGCTTCACCATCTATCGCCCAAAGCGAGCGCAAAAGCTAACGCTAGAAACGGCGGCGACCCACCGAAGGCCACACACCAGCCAGGAACACGCAGCTAATCACAGCAGCAATCAGCTGAAGAATCAGCACGCTATTACCGCCACCAGTCACCGCAGCAAAAACGCTAAACAGCGACACAGCAGCAGAACCACCGGTCAGAGCCAGCCACGTGTTCTTCGGGCGCTTACCAGCAAAATCGTAAGCATTAGCCGGAGACGACCACGCACGAACAAAAGCCAGCACACCAACCACAGCGCCGGCAACAGCCAGTAGCACATCGATAAGAGTGGTCACATAGATGACCAACAGAATAGGAGACATAGTATTCCTTAGAATCAGCAGCTTCTCTAGACAACCCTAGCAAAGTGCCTAGCGGACAGCATTAAAGGCCTCAACCAAGTCATTGTAAAGGTCATCGACGTTCTCAATACCTACCGACAGGCGCAGCAGGGATTCGGGAATCGAATCCGGCTCGTTACCGTGGCGACGACGACGCTCCACCAGAGACTCCACGCCGCCCAGAGAGGTTGCCGGGGTCCACAGCTTCAACGCCTCCACGACGTTACGGGCACCAGCCGCATCGGTATCCAGGGTGACGCACAAAATCGCACCGAAACCGTCCATCTGCTTCTTCGCAACCTCATGACCGCGGTCGCTCTCCAGACCCGGGTAACGCACCTCAGTCACGAAGGGGTGCTCGCTCAGACGCTCCGCCAGCACCTGTGCGTTCTGCACAGCACGTTCCACGCGCAGCGCCAGGGTGCGCAGGCCGCGCAGACCAAGCCATGCCTCCACGGGGCCGGGGATTGCGCCGTTGGTGATGCGGTGGTGCAGCATCGCCTTGTACAGTTCCTCATTCGAGGTGAGGGTCATGCCCAGCAGAACATCAGAGTGGCCCGCGAGGAACTTCGTAGCGGAGTGAACCACCACGTCAGCACCCAAATCCAGGGGACGCTGCAGAATCGGGGTTGCGAAGGTGTTATCCACCGCGGTCACAATGCCCAGGCGGCGAGCAGCAGAAAGCAGGGCAGGCAGGTCAGCAACCTCAAGCATCGGGTTCGTGGGGCTCTCCAGCCACGCCAGAACCTTCGGCTCCGAGTAGTTCACGTTCTCCGGGGTCACGCCGACGCGGGATGCGGCATCCTCCATAGCGGCGATAACGCTCTCGGTGTCTTCAATGTCCACGCGAACAAGCTCAATGATGCCGCGGCGTTCCAAATCCTTGCACAGGGTCACCGACGCCATGTATGCGTGCTTAGGAATCAGAACGATGGAACCAACCGGCAACAGGTCGATGACAGCAGCGACAGCAGCCATACCGGAGGGGAACAGCAGACCGGGCTGGGTAGCGTTCTCCAGCTTTGCCACAACCTCTTCCATGCCCTCCCAGGTGGGGTTCGAGAAGCGGGCGTACACGCGGTCCTGCTCAATATTGACGGCGTCCACACCGCGGTAGGTGGAAGAAAGAACGATCGGAGGGTTCACCGGCGCATCATGCTCGTGTGCCGGGCGGCCGCCAGAGACGACGAAGGTCTCTGCGGAGTAATTCATGTCGTGGTTATCTGCACTCATGTCTTTAAGCCTGGCACACCCTGGCATAGAACGCACGTCCGTACGAGTGATAGCACACAGGATTTACATGTTTTTTACCTTTATGCGCGCTCAACCCCACGCGGAGGTATCACCAAAACCGCACCGGTGCTGCTAAGAGACCCGGTACCCTTAAGGGTGATGGATACTCTCAGCTACACCCCCGATGCACAGAATCTTCCCGCTGACCCGACCGGTCGCCGCGGGCTTTTTATCGTGGTCGAAGGAGGCGACGGCGCCGGCAAAACCACCCAGCTCGCCCTGCTGAATGAAGCGCTCAGCGCCCGCGGATACCGTGTCATCACCACCCGCGAACCCGGCGGCACCGAGATTGGTGAGAAGCTGCGTGCCCTCGTCCTTGAAGCGGGTCAGGGTACCATTGATGACCGCACCGAGGCGCTGATTTTCGCGGCATCCCGCGCAGCGCACGCCTCCCAGTTGATTCGTCCCGCGCTTGCAGAGGGCGCCATCGTGCTGAGCGACCGCTATATTGATTCTTCCGCCGCGTACCAGGGTGTTGGCCGTGATCTGGGTATTGAAACCATCGTCGATTTGAGCCGCTGGGCTACCGCCGACCTGGTACCCGATGCAACCCTATTGCTGAGTGTGCCGCTGAGCGCCGAGCAGGAACGCATGGACCAGCGCGGCACCGTCGACCGTATTGAGGCTGAAGGCGCCGCGTTCAAGGCCCGCATTCACGGTGCGTTCGAGCAAATCGCTCGCGAGGACGCTAACGGTTCGCACCGCATTATTGATGGTGTGGGCACGATTGAGCAGGTGCACGCGCGTGTGCTTGAGGTGATTGAGCCTCTGCTTGCCGCCCGCGAGCTGGTCCGCACCGGTAAGGAGGACTCATGAGCCTCTGGGATACCCTGCTGATTCCCGCCGATAAGCTCCAGCAGCTGCGCACGGATGCCGCCGCCGCCCGCCCCACGCACGCTTGGCTTTTTACGGGTGCAACCGGTGCGCCGCACCGTGAGGCTGCGAAGGTCTTTGCGGCCGCGCTGCTGTGCGAGCAGCCCGACCCGCAGAACCGCGGATGCGGTCAGTGCAAGGGCTGCGTGACCGTCATGAACGGTTCACACGCAGATTTTACGCACTTTAGTACCGAGGCGACGCATATCAGCATTGATGAGGCGCGCGAGCTGGTCATGAAGGCTCAGGACCGCCCGACCGTAGGTCGCTGGCGCGTGATTCTGGTTGAGGACACCGAGCGCATGCCGGAGCGTACCTCCAATGTGTTGTTGAAGACGATTGAGGAGCCGCCGCCGCATACGATTTGGTTGTTGACGGCGCCCTCTCCCACCGATGTGCTGGTGACGATTCGTTCACGGTGCCGTCCGGTGCAGTTGCCGGTTCCTACCGATGCGCAAGTGCACGAGTATTTGCTGGCGCACGGTGTGGCGGATCCTTTGGCGCAGCGTGCGGCGCGTCTGGCTCTGGGTGATGCGCAGGAGGGGTACCGTTTGGCGACCGATGAGCGGGCGATGGCTCGTCGGGAGTTGATTACCTCCCTGATTCTGAATGTTCGTTCTATTTCTTCGGCTTTCAACGCAGCAGAGAAGCTCACCGACCTTGCCGACCAGGACGCACAGGCTGTCTCCGCTCTCAAGGATGAGCAGGAACGCCAGGAGCTTCTGGCTCTGCTAGGTATTCGCGAGGGTGAGCGTGTTTCTCCGTCCTTGCGAGCGCAGGTTCGCCGTCTGGAGGAGCAACAGAAGCGCCGCGCTAAGCGCGTTTCCTCCGATACACTGTTGCGTTCCGTGGCGCAGGTTCAGACGGTTCTACGTGATGCGTTGACGGTGGCTCTGTCGGCGCAGGCTCCGCTGGTCAATGAGCATTTGCGTGAACCGCTGGAGGCGTTCTGCTCCCGCCGTTCCGTCCAGCAGCTGCTGGAGGATGTGCAGGCGGTCGAGCTGACTCTGCGTCGTCTGCGGACGAACGCGAATGCGCGTCTGGCACTTGAGGCGTTGATGAGCCGCTTCGTGTATCAGTAGTTTCTTAGTAGCTCATACAACGAAGGGGGAGGCACCGAAGAGATAATCTTCGGTGCCTCCCCTTTTTCTATTGGTTCTCAGTGCCCCTAGAGTTTAGTTGCAGATTCGAGCTTAGTTACGGAATCAAACTTAGTTGCGGAAACCGTGAACCGGCGACGGAATACGACCGCAGCGGGCGATGAACGCCTCCGCGCTGGGGGTGTGGGTGGGCATGACGGGTGCGCGACCGAGCAGGCCACCAAATTCGACCGTGTCGCCTACGCCCAGGCCGACCGCCGGGATGACGCGAACCGCGGTGGTCTTGTGGTTCATCACGCCGATTGCCGCCTCGTCGGCAATCATTGCGGCGAGGGTGGCGGCGGGGGTGTCGCCGGGAACCGCGACCATGTCCAGACCGACGGAGCAGATGGCAGTCATCGCTTCGAGCTTGTCCAGGGTGATGTGTCCGGCGGCTGCGGATTCAATCATGCCGATGTCCTCAGAGATCGGAATGAAGGAACCGGAGAGGCCACCGACGTTCGAGCACGCCATGAGGCCGCCCTTCTTCACCGCATCGTTGAGCAGCGCAAGTGCCGCAACGGTGCCGTGGGTACCGACGGTTTCCAGACCCATCTCTTCGAGGATGTGCGCGACCGAGTCGCCAATCTCTGCGGTGGGTGCCAGGGAGAGGTCAATAATGTTGAAGGGTACGCCCAGACGCTCGGAGGCGAGGGTACCGACCAGCTGACCGACGCGGGTAATCTTGAAGGCTGCCTTCTTGATTTCTTCGGCGCAGGTGTCGAAGGATTCGCCGCGGACCTTCTGCAGGGCGCGGTGTACCACGCCGGGGCCGGAGACGCCTACGGAGATAGTGGTGTCTGCCTCCTGCACGCCATGGAATGCGCCCGCCATGAAGGGGTTGTCGCTGACGGCGTTCGCGAAGACGACAAGCTTGGCGCAGCCGAAGCCGTGTGCGTCCGCGGTCAGGTCTGCGGTGGCGCGGATGGTTTCGCCCATGAGTTTGACGGCGCTCATGTTGATGCCGGCGCGGGAGGATCCGATGTCTACGGAGGAGCAGACCACGTCGGTTTCTGCGAGCGCTCGCGGAATGGAGCGAATCAGCTTTTCATCGGCGGGGGTCATGCCCTTGTCGACGAGAGCGCTGAAGCCACCGACGAAGTTCACGCCGACTGCCTTAGCAGCTGCGTCGAGGGTGCGGGCGAACTCCACGTAGTCCTCATCGTTGGAGGCGCCTGCCACCAGCGCGATGGGGGTGACGGCGATGCGCTTGTTGACAATCGGGATGCCGAGCTCAGCTTCGATACCTTCGCAGACGCTGACGAGGTTTGCGGCGCGGCTGGTGATCTTGTCGTAGATTTTGCGGCGGGCTACCTCACCGTCAGAGTCGGCGCAGTCGAGCAGGGAGATACCCATGGTGACGGTGCGAATGTCGAGCTTCTGCTCCTCGATCATTCGGATGGTTTCTAGAATGTTGGCGTTGCGCATAAGTGGAGCCTTAGATGGTGTGCATTGCCTTGAAGATGGATTCTGCCTGGATGCGAATCTGGACCTTCTGTTCGTGCTCGACACCAACCATGGCTTCCTGCAGGTCGATGAGGTTCTGCTGCTCTTCGTCGAAGGAGCAGTGCATGATCATGGTGAAGAATTCGCCCATGATGGTCTGGGAGACGTCGAGGACGTTGACCTTGCGCTCGGCGAGGGTTGCGGTCACGGCGGCGATGATGCCTTCGTGGTCGATGCCTGTGACGGTGAGGATGATCTTCACGGTGTTCTCCTAGTTGTTTGGGGCTGCGTACCTGAGGAAGAGGTGCATAAAGGCACAGGTATACGCATATTTATAAGACCAATTATAGGTTACCCAGAACACACTGTGCAGGGTAGGCACAAAATATCCCCTGCCTCCCCTATTCGGGGCATAAAAAATCCACGCCTCCCCCGACCTGAATAGATATAGGGAAGAACGTGGATTCTTTATTATGTGCCAGTCTTGAAGTATCTTTCGACACTCCTTATAACTGGCTAGTTATAACTGTCTAGAAGTTTTAGTTATCGAGGATTATTTCCTAAACATAAGAAGCGATGTACAGCTCACCGCTACCGCTCAGGGTTGCCTCGGAGGGCTCACCCACGTGCAGTACCGACTCGGTGGCGCCCAGCACGAACTCTTCGGTACCGTTGCCGTCTGCTGCGTGAATAGTAATTTTGCCGGATACGCTCAGCGCGGCGCTAATGCCCTCGAAGGTGTATTCCTGCGGCTTGCCCTCTTCAACGCGGATGCGGGTCACGCTCATGCGCTCGTCCCACATGGCGTAGGTGCCCACGGGCGCGTTCTCGGGGGTGGGGCGCTGAATAACGGGTGCGTCCTGGCTTTCGCCGAGAACCTTGATGAGCTCCTCGGTGTCGATGTGCTTTGCGGTCAGGCCCGCGCGCATCACGTTATCGGAGGGGTTCATCAGCTCAATAGCGGTACCGGAGACGTAGGCGTGCACCTGACCGTCGGGGGTGAAGGCAGATTCGCCCGGTGCCAGGTGAACCAAGTTCATGACGAAGGCGACGAGCAGACCGCGGTCACCGGGGTACTTGCCAGCAACAATCTGCACGAGCTCAGCTGCGTCAGCGATGAGTGCGTTGTCGGAGCGGGTCAGCTGCGCTGCCGCCTCGACAAGCTGCTCAACAGCCGCGGTGGCGGTCTCTTCGGGCATGCGGATAATCTCGGTCAGCAGCTGCTTGGGGGTGAGCTCCACACGCTCTGCCAGCCAGTCGGCCTTGAACGCCTCGGCAAGCTCTGCCAGCTGCTCGGAGGTGCGCACACCGGTGAGCACGCGCATCTGGGTCAGGGCGATGACGGTTTCAGGCTTGGAGTAGCGGTCCTTGTAGTTGCGGTGCGGCGCATCAATCGCGATGCCGCGTGCCTGCTCATCCTCGAAGCCGGCAATAGCCTGCTCGGGGGTGGGGTGCACCTGAATCGACAGGGGGGCGTCAATCGCAAGGATCTTAAAGAGGAAGGGGAACCAGTCAGAGGTACGGTCCGGGCGCAAGAAACGGGACGGCTCAGCCTGGATCAGCTCGTTGAGCGGGGACTCAGTGCCGTCAACGGTCGCACGGGAGGGCGCAGCCGGATGCGCGCCAACCCACACCTCAGCCTCGGGCTGTTCGGTGGGGACGGGCACGCCACGCATGCGTCCGAGAATTTCGCGGGAACCCCACGCATAATTCTGAATCTGGTTTTTTAGGGGAAAAATCTCACCCATGGGGGAAAATACCTCTCGACGTGAGTTGTTTGAAGCAAGTGACGTGATAAAAAACCCATACATTCAGCGGAATTTATAAGGTTTTACCTGCCCATTATAGAGGCTAGTTGCACTTCTTTACCGCTAAAATAAAAGGCGTGACTACTATTAATCTACATGACTCATTCAAAGCGTACGACGTGCGTGGCATCGTCGGCGAGACCATTACCGCAGAGACTGTTCGCGCTACCGGCGCGGCTTTCGTAGACGTTCTGGGCCTGGAGGGCCAGACCATTCTGGTCGGTGGCGACATGCGTCCCTCCTCCCCCGAATTCATGGATGCATTCGCCCAGGGTGCAACCGCTCGCGGTGCAAATGTTGAGAAGATCGGTCTGATCTCCACTGACGTTCTGTACTTCGCATGTGGCGTTGAGAACGCTGCCGGTGTTACCTTCACCGCTAGCCACAACCCCGCAGAGTACAACGGCATGAAGATGGCTAAGGCTGGCGCTGTTCCGCTGTCTTCCGAGTCCGGTCTGTTCGATATTCGCGACTTGGCTCAGAAGTACCTGGATTCGGGCGAGATTCCTTCGGTTGAGAAGGTCGGCACCGTCTCTGAGAAGGACATTCTCAAGCCTTACGCAGAGTACCTGCGCAAGCTGGTTGATCTGTCTTCCATCCGCCCCCTGAAGGTTGTTGTTGACGCTGGTAACGGCATGGGTGGTATGACCACTCCCGCTGTTCTGGGCGACACCATCCTGCCGGGCCTGCCCCTGGAAATCGTTCCCCTGTACTTCGAGCTGGACGGTACCTTCCCGAACCACCCGGCTAACCCGCTGGAGCCGGCTAACCTGGTTGATCTGCAGAAGGCTGTTGTTGAGCACGGTGCTGACATTGGTCTGGCATTCGACGGCGACGCTGACCGTTGCTTCGTCATCGACGAGAAGGGTGAGCCCGTCACTCCTTCCGCTGTGACCGCTCTGGTTGCTGAGCGCGAGATTGCTCGTGCGAAGGCAGAGGGTAACGAAGAGCCCGTCATCATCTACAACCTGATCACCTCGAAGGCTGTTCCTGAGCTGGTTGAGAAGCTGGGCGGCCGCGCAGTGAAGACCCGCGTGGGCCACTCCTTCATCAAGGCTGTTATGGCTGAGGAGAACGGCGTTTTCGGTGGCGAGCACTCCGCTCACTACTACTTCAAGGACTTCTTCAACGCAGACACCGGCATGCTCGCTGCAATGCACGTGCTGGCTGCTCTGGGTGGTAGCGATCAGCCTCTCTCCGAAATCAGCGCGAAGTACTCCCCGTACGTTGCTTCCGGTGAGATCAACTCCGAGCTGGAAGACAAGGTTGCCGCTGTGGACCGCGTGCGTGCACACTACGCTAACGCTCCCGTGGTTGTTGAGGACTCCGACGGCACCACCTTCACCAACACCGAAGAGGGTTGGTGGGTTAACCTGCGTCCCTCGAACACCGAGCCTTTCCTGCGCCTGAACCTTGAGGCACCGGATGTTGCGACTATGGAGCGCGTCCGCGACGAGGTTCTGGCTCTGGTTCGCCAGGGCTAAGCACTAGCTAGCTGCTAAAGATCCCGTCCCGCAGATTATTTCTGCGGGACGGGATCTTTTATTTTGGGTTCTAAAAACCCGGCTAGGTTCTCCTATCTCAGAGGAAGAACCTAGCCGGGTTTAAGAAACCTAGCGGACGAGCCGGCTTACGGGGTTTTTACGCCTCGCGTGCCTGGTCGTGGAGCATCCACTGGTCGGGGCCGAAGATTTCGTAGTTGATGTTCTTGCCGGGAACGCCTGCCTCAACCAGTGCGGAGCGTACGCCCTGCATGAAGGGCAGCGGGCCGCAGAGGTAGACGTTAGCGTTGGCGGGAACGTCCAGCTTGGAGACATCGACGCGGCCGGTGAAGTCGCCGCCCTCGCCCTCGATGAAGGATACGAGGCGTGCGTTGGGCAGCTTGCCGACGAGCTCGGCGAGCTCTTCGCGCAGGGGCCAGGTGTCCAGGCGGCGGTCTGCGTGGACCACGGTCACGGGGCGCTCAGAGCCCTTCTCAACCAGCTCGGAGAGGAAGCTGAGCATGGGGGTGGTGCCGATACCTGCGGAGAAGAGGTACAGCGGTGCCTCGGGGTCGCCGAAGCCTTCCAGGGTCAGGTCACCGTAGGGGTTGGAAAGCTCGACGACTGCGCCGACTTCCAGCTCGTGCAGGATGGAGGTCATCTCGCCGTTGGGGTCAAGCTTCACAGCGATGCGGCGCTGGTTCTTTTCGCTGGGCAGCAGGGTGTACTGGCGTGCCTGGCGCAGACCGTCGCGTGCGGGAACAACGATGGAGATGTACTGGCCGCCCTTGGACTCGGTCATGGGGGTTTCGTCGGCAGGCTCGAAGGTCAGCACGACAACGTTCTCGCCGGTCTCCTTGCGGTCAACGAGCTTGAAGGGCGCGAACATGACGTCGTTTGCCTGGGAAGCGTACAGGCCCTTCTCCAGCTTGATGAGGGCGTTGCCCATGAGCCAGTAGACCTCGGTCCATGCCTCAACGATTTCGGGGGTAGCCAGGTCGCCCAGGTTAGCGGCGATTGCCTCGAAGAGGTACTTGTAGACGGTGGGATACTCTTCTTCCTTCAGGCCCAGGGATGCGTGCTTGTGTGCAACGCGGGAGAGGACCTCGTCGGGGTAGGAGTCCGGGTTCTGGACGATGTAGGAAGCGAACACAGCGATGGAGCCTGCCAGTGCCTTGGGCTGGGTGCCTTCGAGCTGGGAGGAGCGGGAGAACATGCCGTCCATCAGGTCGGGGCGAGCGGCGAACATTCGACGGTAGAAGTCGGGGGTGATGTCGTTGATGCGCTCAGCAATGATGGGCAGCGTTGCCTCAATGATGGGGCGGGACTTCTCGGAGAGCATGTCTTGCCTTCTTCCTGTGTGGTCACCTGGTCGTTGTGATGATGCCCTTGATATGTGTGGTGCTGGGGCGTTCACTCGGACAGCTCAGTTGGTGACGAAGTGTTTATAAAGCACCCTTACCGTAGCATTTTGCGGGGTGTTTGCGCTGAGTGCAGGTCACTCCCTGAGGGGTGTTGAGGGGTCTAGGTGAGACTTATGGTTCAGCTTGACTCAAAGAGAGAGCCCCGCGTCACACTATATATTTTCAGCACTGTTTTTGAGTTCACCGGGTGACTAGCCCCGAAGTCTGCATAAAAATTCTGGAATGAAAATATATTTACTATGGAAAGTATGCAGTGTGGTGCAAAAATGAATATGGTCACATTTTCTGCATTTGAAAAGCAAATTTGCAATATTCTGCATTTACTGCACAAATTTAGGACTCACGCAGGTTCCAGCAGTCACGCAGGCAGCGGCAAAATACTCCCCACTCCCCTCGAAAACCCTGCAAGAACCCCCTGCAAGAAAGCCGAGAGAACCCCGCGCGAACCGCCCAGCAGCCCCCGCGCCAACCGCAGAAACACCCTAAACTTCGTGTTAAAAACTCTATGGAGCCTCCCACCGGAAAGCTCCACAGGTACCACGTATTCCTTTAGCGTGCAGGCAGCGCATTCTCCGGAGGCGCGAAGCCTAGCTCCACAAATACCGGGCCAACGGGACGTGCACCGGCAGTCAACTCGCTAATCACAACCGAGTCCACCGAAGCATAGAACGCCTCACGAGCCTTCGCCAGCACATTGCGCAGGCGGCAGAACTTATCGAGGGGGCAGTGGCCGTTCTCATCCTCGCACTCAATCATGGGGATATCGCCCTCAGTAGCGCGAAGAACAGTGCCGACGGTCGCAGAACGACCAGCATCGGAAAGCATAACGCCACCGGCGCGACCGCGAGTCGAATCCAGGTAACCCATGTTCACGAGGAAAGCCACAGCCTTCGCCACATGGTTGTAGGGGGTGTCCACTCCCTCAGAGATCTTCTGAGTGGAAAGCTTCTGACCGGGCTCCAGAGCAGACAGGAGCATCAGAACGCGGAGCGAGACATCCGAGAATGCTGTCAAACGCATGGATACTCCTTCTATCCTTCTCGTGTCGCCGTCACTTCCACAGAGAACTTCCACAGAGACGGCAACGGATGCGTGAGCCCGGGCGGGTTCGACGCGTTCAAAAATCTTACATTGGAATTGTATAGGGGCGGCAAGAGAGGCAAGAAATTATGGATAGCCACTTCTGCACCAAACCATCCCGGCGAGGATCTTAAAGTATTTCTCAAGAGCAAGTGGACTGCATAGCCTTACACTCACGCCTTTGCAAGAAAATTTATCACTCCCCCAACTGACAGGGATTCAAATTTCCCCCAAACGGAAAGAAGGGGCGGAATCTCACCGAGAGATTCCACCCCTTCAAGGCGCTAAACCTTAGGTATTAGCTGGAGTGTCTTAGTCCTCCAGAGCCTTCGCCAGAGCGTCGCGCTGTTCGCGAACCTCAGCGGGCAGCTTGTCGCCGAACTTCTCGAGCCACTCGTCGATGCCGGGCAGTTCAGCCGCCCATTCTTCCTTCGAGACAGCCAGAGCAGCCTTCAGCTCTTCCTCGGAGATTTCCAGACCGGTCAGGTCCAGGTCTTCCTTGGTGGGAACGGTGCCCAGGAAGGTCTCCTGGCCGCCAGCCTTGCCGTCGAGGCGGTCGAAGATCCACTTCACAACGCGAGAGTTCTCGCCGAAGCCGGGCCACGCGAAGCCACCGTCGGGGGTGCGGCGGAACCAGTTGACGTAGTAGACCTTCGGCATGTTCTCGGTGCCGTGCTTCTTGCCCAGGTCCAGCCAGTGCTTGAAGTAGTCACCAGCGTTGTAGCCGATGAAGGGCAGCATTGCCATCGGGTCGCGGCGAATCACGCCGACAGCACCCTTAGCAGCCGCGGTGGTCTCGGAGGAGAGGGTAACTGCGCGGAAGACGCCCTGCTCCCAGCTCTCGGACTCGGAAACCAGCGGGATGGTGGTCTTACGGCGACCACCCAGAACGATAGCGCTCAGCGGCACACCCTCGGGGTCGTAGTACTCGGGAGCGAGCATGTCGACCTGGGATGCGGGGGTGCAGAAACGGGAGTTCGGGTGAGCTGCCGGGCGGCCGGACTCGGGGGTCCAGTCCTTACCGGTCCAGTCAATCAGGTGTGCGGGAGCCTCGTCGGTCTTGCCCTCCCACCAGACGGAGCCGTCGTCGGTCAGTGCAACGTTGGTGAAGATGGTGTTGCCCTTGGCGATAGCCTTCATAGCGTTCGGGTTGGTGGAGTAACCGGTGCCCGGTGCCACGCCGAACAGGCCAGCCTCGGGGTTGACCACGCGTGCCTGGTGGTTCTCGTCGAACTCGATCCATGCGATGTCGTCGCCGACCATCTCAGCCTTCCAGCCGTCAATGGTGGGCTCCATCATTGCGAAGTTGGTCTTGCCACATGCGGAGGGGAACGCTGCGGAGATGTAGCGAACCTTGCCCTCGGGGTTGGTGACCTTCAGGATGAGCATGTGCTCTGCCATCCAGCCCTCGTCGCGACCGATAACGGATGCGATACGCAGTGCGTAGCACTTCTTACCGAGCAGTGCGTTACCGCCGTAACCGGAGCCGAAGGACCAGATTTCGCGGGTCTCGGGGAACTGGACGATGTACTTCTCGGGGTTGCAAGGCCAGGGAACATCTTCCTGACCGGGCTCCAGGGGTGCACCAACAGAGTGCAGAGCCTTGACGAAGAAGCCGTTGGTCTCGTTCAGCTTGGCAAGAACGTCCTTACCAATGGTTGCCATGATGCGCATGGAGCAGACAACGTATGCGGAGTCGCTGAGCTCAACAGCAATCTTGGGGTTCTTAGCCTTCAGGGAGCCCATGACGAAAGGAATGACGTACAGGGTACGACCGCGCATGGAGCCCTCGAACAGACCGGTCAGGGTCTGCTTCATTTCGACGGGGTCGCGCCAGTTGTTGGTCGGGCCTGCGCCTTCTTCAGTCTCGGAGCAGATGAAGGTGCGCTCCTCGACACGTGCAACGTCGTCGGGATCGGAGAAAGCTGCGTAAGAGTTCGGGAATTCGTGATCGCTGAGGCGAACGAAGGTACCGGCGTCAACCAGTTCCTGTGCCAGGCGGTCATATTCTTCCTGGGAGCCATCGACCCAGTAGATGTGTGCGGGCTGGGTCAGTGCCGCAACCTCGCGAACCCAATCCAGGAGGCCCTGGTGGGTGGTAGGTGCGCTCTGCAGCTCCTTTTCGAGTTCGGCAGAGAGAGTACGAGTTGAGGTGTCAGCCATTGACATTTTCCCCTTCAATCGGTGGCCCGGATACTACATTGATCCGGTTAGGTCTGCGGTAACAAAGAAGCAGTTAAACACTACAAGCGTGCAAACAAATGTGAATATGCACGCTTGGACAGTCTCCACTTCCTCGTGATGCTTACAGAATAACGCATTAATGGTCTGCAGAGCTTTCTATGACACCATTTCTTAAGTTCTGCGCATCACATTCTTAGAGTGCGAGAAGATTTTTTGGAGGATTTCGAGGTGATTCGGCAGGGTCGAGGAGGGTGTTCCGAGTGTCCGTGAGCTAGGTTTTGGGGTGGAACAAAAATATTTTAAAAAAATTTTAAGAGCACAAAACCCCCGGAATCATGCGGTAAAACAGGGCATTATCGAGTCTTTCGGAGGGGATTTTGGGTCAATTTCGAGTTTTTCGGCTTGCGCACCCTTGGAGACATCCGTATAGTAGTACCTGTTGCCGCGACGGGTTGAAGAAATCCGAAGCGAGGAACATGCGCCTGTAGCTCAACGGATAGAGCATCTGACTACGGATCAGAAGGTTGGGGGTTCGAATCCCTTCGGGCGCACCACCGATCCCCGGTTCTTTGGAACCGGGGATTTTTTGTATGCCCTAGAAGATATGCCCCAGAAGATATGCCCCGGAAGACACGCCCGGGAAGATGTCTTTGGGAAACAAGCACGCAGAAAACGCTCTGACACAAGCCCCGGGCAGGGCTCAAGCCACTGCACAGTACAACATGTTGCAGTACGACACGCCGCAGGCTCTAGCTAGGTGTAGCAAGGACGCTTCACCAGCTGACGCTGCCCCATCCGTGCCAAAAACCGCGCCCCAAAGCACCCCAACCTGTGAATCCACAGATTTATGCTCCCAGATGACGTGCCCCGGGGCACACCCGCCAAAAAACGCATAGGATGGAAAGAGGACCCTCCACACATAGGCTGGAGAGCAGACAACGCGAAGGAGCACTATGGCACAGCTATCCATTCCGCAGTCCCTGATAGGTGCACTCATCGATATAGCCGACCTTGGAACACTCGACTACTTCCCGCCCACCGAACGATGCGCCCACTGGTCCCTCTATGACGCGCAGCGCCAGGAGCTCCTCTGCCCCTGCACACCCGCCGCCAACACCACCGCGGAGAAGCTCTTTGAGGCCGCGGCGAAGATTCTCTACGAGAATTTCCCGCGATATATCGATTCGCCCGAGGAAATCATTCCTTATACTTCCCGCCAGGAACTCGTTGCCGCCCTACGCCGCGGCGATGAGGAAGCCAGCGACACTAAGCCTGCTGAAGAGGAACAGACCGACCTGCAGGCAACCGAAGCGGCCGAAGCCTCCATGGCTGAGACTCCCGTCGCAGAGGCCAACGAGGGTGTAGTGAGTGAGGACGCCGCGGTGAGCGCAACCGCTACTCCCCAGCCGGCAACCCCGAAGCCTGCGGCGCCGAAGCCGGCGCCCTCCCCCGCGCTCTTTGCCGCCCGCGCGGCACAGGCACCCGCCCCGACTCCCAGCCCTGCTCCCAGCGTGCCGGAAGAAGCATCTGTGGAAGCACCCGCAGAGGCAACAGCAGAAAAGACGGCTCCTATACCGACGCCCGCCACGGTTGCTCCCGCAGCGCCCAAGCCCGCAGCACCGAAGCCGGCAGCGCCTACTCCCGGTACGCCCTCCCCCGGCATGTTCCGCAAGTCCACGCTGACCTACCGCCCGCCGCGCATCGAAGAGTACCTGGAGGGTCTGCGTGCCCGCCAACAGGCTGCCGAAGCCGCAGAAGCTACCCATACGGCAGTAGCTAGCGAGCAGGCACCTGTTGAAGAGTTGCCCGTACTCAGCCAGTCCCTACCGAGTGCGCCCGCCGCTCCGGAGACGAATACCCCGAAGCCGAGCGCGCCGAAGCCCGCAGCCCCGGTCCCCGCTGCTCCGGCGGCCCTCAGCGAGCCCGCGGCTCAGCCGGTAGCCGCCGAACCGACCGCGCCTCGCGGCGTCAGCGAAGAGGACCGCGAACGCAGCTACCGCCTGCGCCCGAGCCTGCGCGCCCGCCTCGAACGCGAAAACATCAGCGAAGAGCTCGTGCGCACCATCCTGCGTGAAGGCGCGGCAGAACGACTCAACGACTGGACGATTCGCTTCACCCACGACGATTACCGGGTGGACGTCAACACCGCCTCCGCCGAAGTCATTACGGTCATTGACGAATACGACGCCGAATACAACGAAGCGGCGCAGGCATCCCTGGCACAGGGCGAATACAACTCGCTCAACGCCCTGGAACTCGAATTCAGCGAGCGCGCCCGCACCTTCTTGAAGAAGAACCCGCCGTTCGTTTTCGATCTGATGCTTCAGACGCTGAACAGCCCCGAGAGCGTGCGTATGGCTGAAGGCTGGACCCGCATCTACGCGGCGCAGGGTCTGGAAATTGCAATCTCGCCGGATGAGCGGACCGTTCTGGCTCTGGCGAAGACCCCGGATTTCCATCACCTGCACGCGGAAGCCCTGCGTAAGGCTCAGCTCGAAGAGCTCAGCAACACCCTGGCGAAGCAAGCAGAAGATAAGGCAACCCAGGCAGAAAACACCACCGAGGAGGAGAAATAATGTCCGCGAAGCAGATTACCGTTCCTCTTGAGGTGTACGTTCGCCTGCAGGAGCTTGCCTCCCTCGCAACCTATAGCTACCGGGAGAACCAGGGTTCTGAAGAGAGCGCGGCAAACGATAAGCCGTGGGACTTGCTCGCTAAGGACGGCGCTTCCCTGCTCGATGAGAACGGCGCGCTCAAGCCCGAAGCTGCTGAGCTCTACTTCACCCTCCTGCCGCTCATCGCTCAGGAGTTTGTGGAGCAGCAGCAGACGCTGGTGGATGCTTACCGTCAGGCGCCCAAGCCCGCCGCCGCACGCGCCAAGATTCGCCCCTCCAACCAGCGCCTTATCCCGCTGACCGAGGTGCCGCTGGAGAACCAGCGTATTGCCGCGCGCATCGAGAAGGAATTCTACGGCGATGTGCCGCCGCGCCGCCGCATCTACGGTGTGCTCCCCGGCGTGATGGACTACATGATGCGCCACGGCCTCACCTACGAGCTGCTGCTGGACATCATCGAGTCCCCCGCAAGCACGGTGGTTCAGGAAAGCGCGCAGGAGAACCGCTACGGTCGCGAAGTTACCCTCTATACGCATGAGGAGGAAGGCTACCAGGTGGTGCTCAACCCCCTGACCGCCGAGGTGCTCGCGTTACGCCCGCTGCAGGCTCTCGCGGGAGGCTACCAGCTCTCCCCCGACGCCCAGGCACAGCTGAAGGCGCTCGGCCTGACCGGCGAGTATATTGCCCGCATTCTCGATGAGGCTGAGGACCGCCGCCCGATTCCCGGCAGTAGCCGCACCGTGTACTCGCTCAACGGCTACCAGGTGGAGTTCTCGCACTCCGACCAGCAGGTGATTCGTATTAGCCGCGGCACCGCGCCCAGCCGTAACCCCTTCGAATCGCAGCCGAGGATGAGCGGTACGAAAAGGCAGCGAGGTCGCAAAATCCCGCACGATGTGGACGCGTTCGTGCAGTTGCTGCAGGAGCACGGCTTCACCATCACCATGGGCGGTAAGCACTACGATATTCGCCACGAGAAGCTGGCTCCGGGTCAGAAGGCGGTCACCTCCGTGACCCCCTCAGATTCGCAGCGCTGGCACCTGAACTCGGCACGCCAGATCCGCAATACCTTCGGTATCGACCTGCGCTACGCCGATCCGCGCGATAGTGTACGCGGTATTGTGCGCGGCCCCGGAGGAAGCGTCCAGAACGCCGATAACCACAGCGCAGAAAAGCAGGACACCGAGAAGACTGCGGAGAAGGAATCAAAGTAGGTCTTCGTCACCGTTAAAGCGCCCCTGCGTGCCGGTTCTTTATACTGCCCCCAGCATGTCTTTGCATCTGGGGGCAGTATTCGTTGGCGCTGATATCCCGCATTGTCAGGGCAATACGCGGTAGACTGGGGGCAATACATACATGCTACTCAGCATAAAAATTAATATGCGTTCCCGTGATATGCGTGACGGTAGGGTTGGGTATGCACCACAAAGTACGGTGAATAACAGCCCCTACCTCTACAATAGAAACGCATCACTACAGAAGAAGGAGAACGCATGGGCGTAACGATTAAGGTCACTGACGAAGCAGGCGAAAACTACGACATTCAGTGGGAAGACCACCACACCCTCCTGGAAGCCCTCCAGGCTAACGGTGTGCCGGTCCTCGCAACCTGCGGCGGTAACGCATCCTGCGCTACCTGCCACGGCTTCATCGACCCCGAGCACTTCGAAGCTTCCGGTGAACGCACCGAAGCTGAGCAGGACCTGCTCGACATGGTCGACGATGTCGCCAACGAGTACTCCCGCCTGTGCTGCCAGGTCGAGTACGCCCCCGGTATGGACGGAGCAGAAATCCAAATGCAGGCGGCGATGTAATCATGTTTAAATCGGCTCAGGTACTCGCATCAACCACCCTCCTCTGTTGCGTGCTCGCGCTCAGTGGATGCGGCGCGTCCCAGGCCGGTCAGGAAGCTGAAGGCACCTCGGCGCAGCCGAGTGCTTCGGCTTCGGTCAAGCCCGGCACGATTCGAGTAGCTTCTGACGGGGCTACCCCTTCGGTGAGCCCGGGTTCCATTACCGTGGTGAACTCCCCCGACGCGGAGCACCACGAGTCTTCCTCTGAGCACTCCGAGTCTTCTTCCCACACCGAGACTCACGAGTCGAAGCAGAACTCTGACTCTCACTCTTCTGAGTCCTCCCACGAGGGTTCCGAGCAGAACAAGTCGGACGACTCTGATTCTCAGCAGGATTCCCAGAAGGGCTCAGACTCGTCTTCGCAGTCGGGCTCTCGCTCTTCGGGTAACTCTTCGAACTCCTCCGGTTCCTCGAACTCGTCGAGTTCTTCCAACTCCTCGAATTCCTCGAGCTCTTCGGAGAAGTCCTCTAACTCCTCCAACAACAACGCTGAGGGACCGACCCAGTGCGATCTGGACGACCTGAACGTTTCGGTTGCCATTGGAGAAGGCTCCCCCGGCGCCCGAAACTACACCCTGTACTTCCAGAACTCCTCGAACTCCCCCTGCACCCTGCGCGGTTACCCGCGTGTGGTGCATGCTGGTCCTTCGGGAACCTGGGTCGGCCGTGAGGCATCCGCCTCTGCTGAGTACATGAACTCTGCGGGCGTGACCCTCAACCCCGGCGACAGCACCACCGCGGTGTTGCGTTCGGTGTACCCGGCACGCTTCGGTGACGCATGCGGTAGCCGACCGGTTCAGGGCTTCCTGGTGGGTCTTCCCTCCGGTTCCGGTGGCGTGATTGTTCCGCTGGATACGACCGCGTGTTCCTCGTCTGTTCCGCAGCTGTCGGTGGGTCAGTTTGGTGCCCGCTAACGCGGCGTTTCAGGGTTAAGAAACCGGCGCGTATAACGCACATATAGTTCAAGGGCGGTTCCCCGTGGTGGGGAACCGCCCTTGAGCTGTCTATAAGTCTGAATCTAGGGTTTAGCTTTAGTCATACCATAGCTGCGCGCTCTTAGAGGGAGCGAGTAACCTCATCGTGGCTGAAGCGTGCACCGCGCGGGTATGCGGGAGCCTCGCCGTGGCCGAGGTTGACGACCAGGAAGGGGATTTCTGCGTTGTCCGCGAAGAATTCCTTCTTGATGCCGGCGAAGTCTGCGCCGGTCATGGGGCCAGCGTCCAGGCCGAGGGCGCGGATTGCGGTGATGAAGTAGCCTGCCTGCAGGTGAGCGCTCAGCTCAGCGGCGGGGGTGGCGAGCTCTTCGGTGGTGTAGAAGCCCTTGATGAAGCCGGCAGCGTTGGGGTTGAAGGTGTCAGCGTGCTCTACCCAGTTTGCGTCTGCGGAGAGGATTGCGGTCACCGGTGCTGCCTGGGTCTTAGCCTTGTTGCCGTCTGCCAGGTGTGCGACGAGGCGCTCGCGTGCCTCGGGGCTCTTGACCCAGGTGATGCGCAGGGGCTGGCTGTTGAAGGCGGTGGGGCCATAGAAGGTCAGCTCCTGGATGCGGCGCAGCTGCTCGTCAGTGACGGGCTCCTCGGTGAAGGAGGAGACGGTGCGCGGCTCGTGGAAGAGGTTGATGAGCTGTTCGTCGTTCAGGCGGGTCATGGTGGTGCTCCTTTTTCTAAGTTCCTAATTACTTTACGAGTAAAACATTACGGGGTGATGCATTACCCGTCAAGCACATCTTCCTCCCCCAGCCCCCAACAATTCAAGAGGCGCACACCATAAACCCCGCCATAATAGATACATGACCGACGCACTCTCCCACTTCTCCGCACCCGTACGCGACTGGTTCCGCGCCACCTTCAGCGCACCCACCGCCGCCCAAGAAGGCGCCTGGGAGAGCATCCGCAACGGCAACAACACCCTCATCATCGCCCCCACCGGCTCCGGTAAAACCCTCGCAGCCTTCCTCTGGGCACTCGATGCCCTCCACCGCGAACACGAAACCGGAACCGCGGGCGGTACGCGCATCCTTTATATTTCGCCGCTCAAAGCACTCGGTGCGGACGTCGAACGCAACCTGCGCGCACCGCTCGCTGGAATTACCCACCTAAGCGGCAACGACACTGGCGAGCCGAGCATCAGCGTGGGCGTGCGCAGCGGCGACACCCCCGCACGCGAACGCCGCCAGCTCATCAGCAACCCGCCAGACATTCTCATCACCACCCCCGAATCCCTCTACCTCATGCTCACCAGCGCCGCCCGCAACACCCTCGCGGGCGTGACCACCGTGATCGTGGATGAGATTCACAACCTCGCCGCCACCAAACGCGGCGCGCACCTGGCGGTATCCCTTGAACGCCTTGACGCGCTCCTCGAAAAGCCCGCGCAGCGCATTGGGCTCTCCGCAACCGTCGAAAACCCGGAGGCGGTCGCCCGGTTCCTCGGCGGCATTCAGCCGGTGACCGTCATGAGCCGCCCGGTCGCCAAAGAATGGGACCTGCGCCTGAGCGTACCCGTGCCCGACATGGCGGCACTCGGAGGCGCCAACGACTACGGACAGGGGCTCTACGCGCCCTCAGAGGTGCGCGGCGGCGGAGGTTCAGCTTCTGCCGGCTCGCCGCAGGGTGCGGCACAGCCTACCTCTAGTGCCGTAGACATCCCGGCGAACGCGCCCTACACGCTCGAAGATGCCATTGGCGTGTTCCCCGGTCAGGAAACTGGTCAGGAGAGCGCAGACGCGCCCGCCAGTGACGTTGACGCAGATGTGAGCGAGGGCTTTGGCACGCCCAAAAATACGCTCACCATCCCGGAAGAATCACTCCGCGAAACTCCCGATAGCGAGCGCCCCGAGACCTCCATCTGGCCGCGTGTGCAGGAGCGCATCGTCGACCATATTGAGAACAACCGTTCTACGATTGTTTTCGTTAATTCGCGTGGACTAGCAGAAAAGCTCACCGCGGCACTCAACGATATTCACCTGCGCCGCGTCCTCGCACAGCAGGGAATCGACCCCGAAGACTACGCGACAGGCATCGGCGACATCGCCGAGGTGCCGCCGCTCGCCCGCGCGCACCACGGCTCCGTGTCCAAGGAACAGCGCACCCTCATCGAGGAGGCGCTCAAGGGCGGAACCCTGCGCTGCGTGGTCGCCACCAGCTCCCTGGAGCTGGGCATCGATATGGGTCACGTGGACCTCGTAATCCAGGTGGCGGCGCCTCCATCGGTTGCCTCCGCACTGCAGCGCGTGGGCCGCGCCGGACACCGCGTGGGCGAAATTTCGCGCGGATTCTTCTACCCCAAGCACCGCGGCGACCTGCTCGGCGCAACCGTCACCCTCGCCGGAATGCGCAGCGGAACCCTCGAGCCACTTGCCATCCCCACCAACCCCCTGGACGTACTCGCGCAGCAGACCGTCGCCGCCTGCGCGTTGGGCCCCATCAGCGTGGACTCCTGGTACGAGGCGCTACGCCGCAGCGCACCCTACGCCGAACTGCCGCGCGCCCTCTTCGACTCCGTACTCGAAATGCTCGCCGGACGCTACCCCTCCGATGAATTCGCTGAATTGCGCCCGCGCATCATCTGGGATCGCACCCCTACCGAGGAAGCCCCCTCCGGCAGTATTGAGGGCCGCCCGGGTGCGCAACGCCTCGCCGTCACCAGCGGCGGCACGATTCCCGACCGCGGGCTCTTCCCCGTCTACCTGGTCAGCGGCGATGAGGAGCGCGGCCCCAAGCGTGTGGGTGAGCTCGACGAGGAAATGGTGTACGAATCCCGTGCCGGCGAGGTCATCACCCTCGGCGCGAGCAGTTGGCGCATTGAAGAAATTACGCACGACGCGGTGCGGGTCTCCCCCGCACCCGGTCAGCCCGCGCGCCTGCCTTTCTGGCACGGCGACCGCATGGGCCGCCCCTACGCCCTGGGCGTGCAGACGGGTGCGTTCACGCGCGCCCTCTCCAGCCTGGACGCCACCGATAGCGCCGCCGCCCGCCTGCAGCTCGAACAGCTCGGATTGGACACCTGGGCGGTCGATAACCTGCTCGCCTACCTGCGTGAGCAGCGCGAATCCACCGGGGCGGTCCCCTCCGACACCCGCATGATTGTGGAGCGGCACCGCGACGAACTGGGCGATTGGCGCGTGGTCCTGCACTCGCCGCTCGGCTACGGGGTGCACGCGCCCTGGGCGCTGGCAGTGCGCGCCCGCATTGAGGAGCGGTATGGGGTGGACGCTTCCGTCATGGCGAGTGATGACGGCTTGATTCTGCGTCTGCCCGCTATGGAGGATGTGCCGCCCGGCGCTGATCTGTTCCTTTTCGACCCGGACGAGCTGGAGGCGATTGTCACCGAACGCGTAGGCGATTCGGCGCTTTTTGCGTCTCGGTTCCGTGAGAATGCGGCGCGTGCCCTGCTGTTGCCACGCCGTGATCCGGGTAAGCGCACCCCGCTGTGGCAGCAGCGTCAGCGTGCGGCGCAGCTGTTGGATGTGGCGCGTAAGTACCCTGATTTTCCGGTGCTTTTGGAGACGGCGCGCGAGTGTCTGCAGGATGTGTACGATGTTCCGGCGCTGGTTCAGGTGCACCGTTCGTTGCAGTCTCGGGCGGTGTCCATGCTGGAGGTTGAGACGAACGACCCTTCGCCTTTTGCGCGCACTCTGCTCTTTGAGTACGTTGCCGAGCACCTCTACGACGGCGATGCGCCCGCCGCCGAACGCCGCGCCGCCGCGCTGTCGCTGGACCCGGCACTGCTGGCTGAGTTGCTGGGTTCGAGTGGTCTGCGTGACCTGTTGGATCCGGCGGTTCTGGTGCAGACTCAGCAGCGTCTGCAGCGCACGGGTGAGCGTTACCGCGCCTGCGGTGTAGAGGGCGTGGCGGATCTGTTGCGCCAGTTGGGTCCGTTGAGCGCGCGGGAGTTGAGTCTGCGTTTGCGTGCCGACAGCCCACGGGCTGAATCTGCGACACACGGTTCTCAGGATTTCGGCGAGTCCGAAGACTCTGAAAACTACGGCGAGGAGCATGGCGAGGAGTACGGCGCGCACGCCAGCACGGATCAGGCGCGCGCCCTGGCGGAAGAGCTGGTGCGCTCGCGCCGCGCGTTCTCGTTCATGGGAGCTGCCGACATGGGAGCTACCGACGATTCCGCCGAGCCGCAGCTGTACTATGCGGTGGTTGAGGATGCTGCGCGTCTGCGCGATGGGCTGGGCATTATGCCCGCCGCGGCGCTTCCTGTAGCCCTTCTGGAGCCGGTCGCGGAGCCTTTGGAGGATCTGGTTTCTCGCTATGCGCGCACCCATATTCCCTTCACTGCGCAGCAGGCGGCGGAGCATTTTTCGCGCCTGACCCCGGTGGGTGTGGGCGTGCTGACTCCGGTGTTGCAGCGTCTTCAGCAGCAGCGCCGCCTAAGCTCCGGCGAGTTCCTGCCCGAGGTGCTGCGCACTCCCGGGTCTGCCGGTGTCGAGTGGGTGGATGCGCAGGTTTTGCGCACGATTCGTGCCCGCTCTCTGGCGGCGTTGCGTGAGGAAATTGAGCCGGTATCGGCGCAGGTCTATGGTGTATTCCTACCCTCATGGCAGAACGTTCGTTCTTTATCCGTGCGGGTTGCGCAGACCCTGCCGGAGGCGAGCGCCTACGGCGCGTTCATGCCCTCCCGCCGCACCGCCACGGTAATGGGCGAGAGGGTGGCGCCTCTCGGCCCGGCGGCGCTCAACCCGGCGGTACCCAACCCGTTAGCTGAGCACGGCACAGAACATACGGGACAAGATTCCGCCTCCTCCACGGAGGATCTGCTCACCGCCATCGACCAGCTGGCGGGTGTGCGCGTACCGGCTTCCGCGCTGGAGACGCTGATCCTCCCGGCGCGTGTGCCCGGCTACCAGCCGCACATGCTGGACGAGCTGATGGCAAGCGGCAGGGTGTTCTTCACCGGCGCCGGTCAGCTCGGCGGCGGTAGCGCGCAGAAGTCTGACGGCTGGATTCGCCTGCATTTGAGCGAGAGTTCCTCGCTGACTCTGGGTGAGCTGACCATGGGCGAGGACTACCCGGAGCAGCTGTTACGCGCGGAGAACCCCGAGCTTTGGGAGGCGCTGCAGGCTCCGGGCACGCTCGAGCACGCCATCTATGAGGCGCTGGCTCATGGCGGCCTGTTCGTGCCGGCGCTACGTGAGCGGGTGGCGCAACTGATGAGCGCTGCGGCACCTGCCGGTCAGGTGGTGACTTTCCCGGATGCGGCGGAGATTTCGGCGGCTCTGTGGCGTCTGGTGTGGGCTGGTGCGGTGACGAACGATAGTTTCGCGCCGGTTCGGGCGATGCTTGCGGGCGTCCGCAGTGCGCATCCGACTCCGGCAGCCCCTGCGCGTCTGTCGCGGGTGGGTCGCCGTGGTGCGGGCCGTATTGCGGCGGCACGCGCCTCCATGGGTAACGGCTTGACGGGCGGTTACGGCGCTGATAGCTACAGTTCCAGCGGCTACTCTGTGCCTGCCGCCGGGCGCGGTCTGCGTTCCCTCCACAGTCATTCCCTCCGCGGCGGGTTCCATGGCGCCGCTCCCGCCGTTGCCCCGCAGGATAGCGGTCGCTTCTCACGCGTGGACACACTGCTGCAGGAGCCGGTGGAGGCGACGGTTACGGCGCTCGCACGCGCCGACCTGCTGCTGGACCGCTACGGTGTACTGACTCGCGGGTGCCTGCAGGTGGAGGATTCTGCCGGCGGGTTCTCGCAGCTGTACCGGATTTATTCGGCGGCTGAGGATCGTGCGCTGGTGCGTCGCGGCTACTTTATTGAGGGTTTGGGCGCGGCGCAGTTTGCCGCCCCCGCGACGGTGGACCTGCTGCGTTCTACCGCCGATAGCCTCAGTGTTCCCGCAAGTCCACAGGGTTTTGGCGCGACACAGGGTTTTGGTGCGAGTGCCTACACCCCGCAGCGTACCGATACGGAGCGGGTGTACGGCACGTTCACAGTGACCCTGTTGGCGGCGACCGACCCCGCGAACCCGTACGGTGCGGCGCTGAGCTGGTCCGCGATTCCCTCCTTTGCGCACGAGGGCGAGGGCACCGTAAAGCACCGCCCGGCACGCAAGGCGGGCGCCTGCGTGGTGCTGGTGGATGGCGCCCCGGTGCTGTACGTGGAGCGCGGCGCGAAGACCCTGCTGGCGTTCACAACCGACCCGGTACTTCTGGAGGCGGCGGCCCCCGCCCTGGCGCGCCTGGTGTCCGCCGGCGGTGCGGAGAAGATTTCGGTGGAGAAGGTCAACGATGTGGAGCTTTTGGGCACCCACACGGTGAGCACATCCACATTGGGCGCATCCGGCGGCGAGGTTGTAGAGCATCCGGTGGAGGCGCTGCGTGCGGCACTGCAGGCGCAGGGGTTCTACGCGACGGTTCGTGGCCTGTCGCTACGCCGCTCCATTTAGCCCGAGCCTCAAGCTTAGCCTCAGAGTAAAACTATTTTCTTCAATCTCAACTTGAGCATCATAATGCCCCGCACCCCCACGGAAGGGGGTACGGGGCATTATGTTTCCCTACTCACGAACCGGGTGGTGTTCCCGGAGTCCACCACGTCGCAAGCGGCGTAGCGGAGGAATAACCGCCCGGATGTCCACGTCATCTTTGCCGTGGAGCACATAACCAAACATCGGAGCGGGAAGTCCTGTGTAGACCTGTCACCTCTTGAGGCGGCTAGTAGCCGCCAGTGAGGGTGTCCACGGCACCCAGGCACAGGTCGATGGCTTCTTCGAGCCCGAGCCCGCGGGAGCGAACGGTGCGCTGATCGCGGGGGTTGAGTTGCACGACGTGCATGGCGAAGTAGTCGACGAGCTGCAACCAGCCTCCGAGGATGACGCGGGTGCGGTCATTAATCGGCATGCCGGTGCGTTCAAGCATCCATTCGAGGTAGTCGGTGGGGTTGTTCGGGAAGTCCTCCCCACCGGGGGTGGGGACACCGGCTACGACGAGGAAATAGGTGCGCAACTCCCTGCGGAGTGCTTCCTCGGGATTTTCGTGGTGCTCGCCGAGAGCCTCAAGGACTGCGTTGGCTTCGCGTCGGGTGACAGCTGCCGCCAGGGAGTCCTTGCCGGGGAAGTAGTGGTAGAGCAGGGCGCGGGTAATGCCTGCATCGCGGGCGATAGCGCTCATGGAGGCACCGAGCACGCCGCGGCGAGCGAAATGTTCTGCAGCGATTTTCAGAATTTGCTCTTCGCGTTCGTGCGGCTCCATGCGCAGGGCACCGGTGCGAGGCTCCGCATTCTTTTGTGAATGTTCCATAACCTCTCCTCTCGCATTTTCCGGTGCTTTGGAATTGTCCGATTGCACCGCTGTAATTGGGGGTGTTCCTTTAACCTCTGCATCCTTGCGCTGTTTCTGTCCCATTTCGACCCCTTCGTTCGAAATATCGAACTTCTGTGTCTTAATCGTACCGCTTTAAGGCGGTTTCCAGCCTTTATTAAGGTGTTTATGACGTAGGATGCCCAGGTTATCAGGTCTTTAATTGCTTTACATCTTTTATACTTAGAAAAACCACAGGGGCTAAATTGAGGGTTATTGATTTATGATTTGACAGCATTTTCGAAAATACCGCACTCAATCGATAGTTTTTGTAAAATTAATGCACTTTTTTTAAATTAAATGTCCAATAATTTCAAAAATTTGTGAAGTTTTCGTTTTCTGTTCCACGTATTCACACAAACATTCATGAGTGTCAGACAAAACTGTCTTCTGCAACCCCACACCAAGCCCACGGTAATATTTCCACCCGCATGCTACTCAGTCTGGCGCACCCGGGTCGCCGCCGAATCAGTCCCTCCCAAAAGGTAGAGTAGAGCCATGCCCGCACAGAACACCGCACGCCCACAACCCACCTCACAGTCCAGCTCTCAGCCCAAAACACAGCAGGGAACACAGCCCGCCTATCAGGCAAAGCCTGCACGCCGCACACATCGCCGCCTGCTGGCCCCTCCGCTGGCTCAGAAGAACGGTATCGACCCGATTCAGCTGATCCTGCCGCGCGTGGAGGAGCTCCCCGCCGAGCTCGCCCCGAACAATACGGCTCCGGCGACCATTGCGGATTACCTGATTACGCACTTCTACCCGAACGACCCGCAGATTATTTACGCCCGCTTTAATACCGGTGAGGTGCGCCTGGACGACGGCACGATTCTGACCGGCGATAGCCCGTATATGCCGGGTGAGCGCATCTGGTATTTCCGTGAGCTTGCGGATGAGCCGCAGCTACCCTCCGACATGCCGGTGCTCTACGAGGATGAGCACGTGCTGGCGATTGATAAGCCGCATTTTCTGCCGACCACCCCGCGCGGTTCCTATATTGCGCAGACCGCGCTGACCAAGCTGCGGGTGCGCGAGCAGAACCCGTTGCTGATTCCGATTCACCGCCTGGATCGCCCAACCGCGGGCGTGCTGCTTTTTGCCAAGACCGTGGAGGCGCGCCGCCCCTTCCAGATGATGTTTCAGCACCGTCAGGTGTCGAAGACTTACCGTGCCGTGGCGCCGGTTCCCGCCGATGCTGCCGCCGCCGAGCAGGCGTTGAGTGCGGAGGGACTGCAGGTGCGTTCGCATATTCAGAAGATTCGCGATCAGCTGCAGGTTCAGCAGCTTTCTGAGCAAGAGTGCGCGGCGCAGGGTGTGGAGCCGAATACGCTCACGACCATGAAGATTCTGCGGACTTTCACCCCGAGTGCGCAAGCGGTTGAGGGGTGGCGTGCCGAGCCTACACCTAACGAACAACGAGAATGGGCGCTCTATGATTTGGCACCTCACACCGGCAAAACCCACCAGCTGCGGGCACATCTAAACCTTTTGGGCTCCCCCATTCTGGGCGATGTGCTCTACCCTCAGGTGCTACCCGACGCGCCAGACCGCCCGGAGTACCCGCTGCAACTGCTGGCGTACAGCCTGCACTTTGAGCACCCCATCACCGGCGAGCGGGTGGACCTGTACAGCGGGCGTTCGCTAACTGCCGCCTCCTAACCGGTTTTTGAGTGGCGTTCACCTCGTTCCCCGCGGTGCATCTTCTCGGCGGGCTCTCGAAAAGGGATCACACCCGAGAGCCCGCCCACAGCATCCGGGCGCTCAGAGGGCAAAAGGTGGGATAATTTCAGACGTAATACTTCACCGCAACTACAGAGGGTCCATGAATTCCCAGCCGTCTTCCCACAACGAGCAGTCTCTGGAGTCGATTAGCGAGTACGCCGAGCGCACCTCCTCGCATGCCGCTGCCGCAGCCGCCAGCGTCACCGACACCTTTGTGCACCGCATCCTCGGCGTACCCGGCGCCCTCATCGGTTCGGTGCAGGTACCCGATCCGCGCCCGCTGAGCCAGCGCCTGAACGCTTGGCATTACTGGTGGCAGGCGCACCTGCTGGACTGTGTGATTGACGCCGGTCAGCGTCACCTGCGCGAGGGCGATATCACCGCCGCCCAGGAGGAGTTGCACCGTGCCCGCGCGCTGTTGCGCGGCATTAATGTTCGTAACTACGGCCGCTTCGCGAACGACTACTTTGACGATATGGCGTGGCTGACCCTCGCTGTGGGCCGCATGAATTCCTTCTGCATTGAGCTGACCGGTGCGAACGATGTTGCCGCTCAGGATGCCGGCGCGGCTCTCTTCGAGCAGCTGGCAAAGGGCTTCTCCCCGGTGGGTGGCATGAGTTGGCGCAAGTCCAAGCGTGATTTCGTGAATGCTGCGGCGACCGCGCCGACCGCCCTGGCGTATGTGCGCGCGGGCGACCCGAAGACTGCCGCCGCGCTGATGGATTGGATGAACGAAACCCTCTGGGATGCAGAACGTTCGCTCTATATTGACGGCGTGAACGTGCGCGGCGACGAGTACGAGTACGAGCGCGGCGAATTCACCTACAACCAGGGAACCGCCCTGGGCGCCCTGCTGAGCCTCGCCGCATCCGGTGTGCCCTGCGAGGTGGACCCCGCAGAACGCGCCGAGCGCCTCATCGTCGGCATCGTCAAGCACATGACCGAAGAGGTGGAGTTCCTCTCCGGTGCGCGCCGCCGCATCCTCATCTCTCACGGTGACGGCGACGGCGGCCTGTTCACCGGCATTCTCGTGCGCTACCTGGGCATGGCGGCATCCTCGCCGCTGCTCAGTGATGAGGCGCGAGCGCTCGCCTCGACCCTGGTGTACTCGACCGCACGGGCCTTGTGGGAGGGTCGCCGCGAGTTCGACCCCAACCTGCCGATGAACGAGTACGGCATTGACCCGAATGAGATTCGCGGTAAGGCGCTCGTGCAGTTCTCCCCGCGGTTCACCGAGCCGATGAGCAAGGTTGTGAAGCCCGGTGCGCCGGTGGAGATGTCCGCTCAGGTGCAAGCGTGGACTATTTTTGAGACGGCGGCGCGTCTGGCGCATGCGCGTCACCTCGCCTCCCACAGTTTCTAAAAGCACAGTTTCTAAAGTACGGCTTCTAAAACCCTGCTGTTCTTTGCCCCCAGCCCTCATCTTCTCCCTTCAGTGCAGAAGGTTAGGGCCTGTGCAGAAGGTTAGGGCTAGATTCATTGCGGGGGCGTGTACACGGGCGTACGGTGAATTTTATGCTTGCACCAGAATCACAACAGGTCACTGCCAGCCCGAACGCTAACACCATTTTCATGGTCTGGAAGTTCAAGGAAGGCACCTCTCAGGATGCGCTCATTGAGGGGTTCCAGAACCTCTGCGGGCTCGTCATTAACCTCAACCACACCGCCGCGAACCGCTACTCGCCCGAGAACGCTAACGTTGTTCTGGGCATTAGCCACAGCGCGTGGCTGACCCTGGATTTGCCCAAGCCACTGCCTCAGGAGCTCGTGGAGTTCGAGGAGATTAGGGGCCATAAGCACACCGCGGTGTCCACTCCCGGCGATCTGCACTTCCATATCCGCGCGACTCAGCCGTCCGTCGCCTACGATATGGCGTCCGCTATTACCGCGGCACTGCGCGATATTGCTGAGGTACTGGATGAGGTGCACGGCTTCCGCTACTGGGACGGCCGCTCCATCATCGGTTTTGTCGACGGCACCGAGAACCCGCAGACCCCCGCGGCGCGCGAATACTTCGGCATCATCGGTGACAGCGACCCCATGTACAGGGGCGGCAGCTACCAGTTCGTGCAGAAGTACATCCACGACATGACCGCGTGGAACGCCCTGCCCGTCTCCGAGCAGGAGAAGGTCATTGGCCGCTCCAAGCACGACGACATCGAGATGAGCGAGGACGAGAAGCCCACCAACTCGCACTCCGCTATCGCCAATATCGGTGACGACTTCAAGGTTATTCGCGACAACATGCCCTTCGGCACCGTGGGTAACAACGAGCTGGGCACCTACTTCATCTGCTACGCCAGCACCTTCTCGACCGTCCGGAAGATGCTCATGAACATGTTCACCGGCGTGGATGGCGCCAACTACGACCGTCTGCTGGATTTCAGCACTGCGGTGACCGGCACCCTCTTCTTCGTGCCGACTGTGGATATGCTCGGCGACTTCGCCGGCTAAGGCGAGCTAAACCCAGCTACCCTCAGCTAAATTCTCGTGAACCCCGCCTCCGGCAAGAGAGGCGGGGTTTTCCGGTAGGCTAGGGTGTAGACATTCAGACGGAAAGCAAACAATCGAGAGAAGAATGAGCGTTCTAGATAATTCTTTCCCTACCGAGGACTTTGGCTTCACCATCACCAGCCGCCTGGCGGACACCGCCTCCCCCAGCGCTGAACGTGTAGAAGCCAACGGCGGACAGTTCCGCGGACGCACCGGTGTCATCACCACCCCGCACGGACAGATCCAGACCCCCGCCTTCACCCCCGTGGGCACCAAGGCAACCGTCAAGGCGGTCCTGCCCGAATCCATGAAGGAGCTCGGCGCTCAGGCTCTGCTCTCCAACGCCTACCACCTGTACCTGCAGCCCGGCCCCGAAATCCTCGACGCGGCAGGCGGCCTGGGCGCATTCATGAACTGGGACGGACCCACCTTCACCGACTCCGGCGGATTCCAGGTCATGAGCCTGGGCTCCGGCTTCAAGAAGGTTATCGATATGGGTACCGTCGCGGACGCTAAGGGCGCCGACGGCCGCCCCCTCGGCGACGACGACGTGGCGAAGGGCAAGGAACGCCTCGCCCACATTGACGACGACGGCGTGAACTTCAAGTCGCATATTGACGGCTCGATTCACCGCTTCACTCCCGAGGTGTCCATGCAGGTTCAGCACCAGATTGGTGCCGACGTCATGTTCGCCTTCGACGAGCTGACCACCCTCTACAACTCCCGCGGCTACCAGGAGGAGGCGCTCGAACGCACCCGTCTGTGGGCGCTGCGCTGCATCGCTGAGCACCAGCGCCTGACCACTGAACGCGTGGGCAAGCCCTACCAGGCACTGTTTGGCGTCATTCAGGGTGCACAGTACGAGGACCTGCGCCGCAAGGCATGCCAGGACCTCGGTTCTATGCCCTTCGACGGCTTCGGCATCGGTGGTGCGCTCGAGAAGGAAAACCTCGGCACCATCGTGCGCTGGTGCGCCGAAGAGCTACCCGAATCCAAGCCCCGCCACCTGCTCGGAATCTCCGAACCCGACGACATCTTCGTCGGCATAGAAAACGGTGTAGACACCTTCGACTGCGTCTCCCCCACCCGCGTGGCACGCAACGCCGCCGTCTACTCCCCCACCGGCCGCTACAACATCACCAACGCGCGCTTCAAGGCGGACTTCTCGCCCATCTACGAGGGCTGCGACTGCTACACCTGCACCCACTACACCCGCGCCTACCTGCGTCACCTCTTCAAGGCGGACGAGCGTCTGGCGGCGACCCTCGCCTCCATCCACAATGAGCGCTTCATCGTGCGCATGGTGGACGACGCCCGCGAAGCCATCAAGGACGGCACCTACTTCGAGTACCGCGACGAGTTCCTCGGCAACTACTACTCCGGCAAGAAGCCCTAAACCCGCTCTTCAACCCGTTTAAGGAGAACCCTATGAGCATCACTCATGTTCCCGATGAGGAGCTTCTCGTCTTCGACCACGAGATCGCAGCCCCGGTCGAGGACGTCTTCGGCGCCTACCTGGACCCCGAACTGCTGGTCCGCTGGTACGGCCCCGCAGGCTGGCACGTGCGCCCCACCGACGTTGTCGTGGAGCCTGTCGTCGGCGGCATGCAGCGCCTGTCCATGATCAACGAGGTTGACCCCTCGGTGTCCTGTATTCTGCAGAGCCGCTTTTTGAGCATTGAACCGTTCAAGGAGCTCGAATACGCCGAGCAGCTGCCCGACCACCTGGGCAACCCCGGTAGCGTGCTGGTGTACCAGCGTCACCGTTTCTTCCCCGAAACCGTGATTACCGCCGACGGCGTGGGTTCCGGTACCCGCATCGTCATTGAGATTGGTCCCATGCCCGCCTCGGTCCACGAGGAGGTGCGCACCACCTGGCGTTCGACCTTCGCCCGCCTGGATGACGTGCTCGCCACCCGCGCACACGGGGAGCTCTAAAACCCGCCGCGCCAGCTGCTTGAGATAGCTTCGAGACACGAAAGCGCCGCGTTGACGAATGATTCGTCAACGCGGCGCTTGTGTTTAACACCCGTGCTTTGCGGGGGGGTTCCTTCTGGGGTGTGCCCTGCCGGGTGTGAGTCGTAAACTAGTTGGTCAGCTTCACGGTAATGACGGTGCTGCCACCATCCAGGGACACGCACTCGGGGGTCGCACGATCCGCGCCGTCGCCCGGCTTCCAGTAGCAGCGCGCCGACATGACGGTACGCTCACCATTCGCCTTATCGGTCACCTCGGCGGGGTTCTGCACCACAAACTGGCGGATCAACTCACGCGCAAACAGGCAATCCACCGCACCGGAAGCCACCTGAACCGTAGCGTTGTGCTTCAGGTAGCCGGTAGCGTCCATGCTGCCGCAGCTACCGCCCGCAGACTGAACATCCGAGCTGGACAGGCTCGCGGTGCTCGACGCCTTCGCCACCGCGCTCGCCGAAGTATTCGCCTTAGCCGATGCGGAGGGGCTCGACGCTGCGCTCGCCTGAGCAGTCGTTGCCGGGCTTGCGGTGGTGATGGTTCCGGGGCTCACGGTAGCCACCGCGGTGGGGGTGTGCACGGTACCGGCAGTCGGGGTGCTTTCAGTGACCGTTGCGGTGCGGGTGGGCGAAGGGGTCGCCTTCGCGCTCGTAGCGCTGGGGCTAGGGGTCGCGGTGGCGCTCGGGGAGGCGGTGGTAGCGCCTCCGGAGCATGCCGACAGCGCCAGCAGCAGCGTGGCACCGAGCGCTACGAGGCTGTAGCGCTTAGCGGTGCGGAGCGTAGTAGAAGAAGTCTGGGTAGAGTGCTTCTGTGCCGGATGCATGGTGACCTTTCTGCGTCATCGGTTCGGGTTCCTAACCAGTATTCTAAAGACGCTACCTGTGAGCTAGCTATACGGCATCTTAGGAACCCACAGGGTGCCCCCGCTAGGACACAGCGGGTAGAGGCACAGCGCAATAAGAGGGGCTCCCCGGCAGTGCGGGAAGCCCCTCCTTAGCTCTCTTCACAACTCACTGACAACTCATTGCCTCTAGCGCGGGTGTTTAGCCTTCGTGCCTGCCACGCACCAGAATAGTGTGCCCGTTTCCGTCATGGCAGCTTATCGAGCTATTCTCAATCTCGCCGAAACAGGTCAGCTGATTACCATCGGCAGCGGGCACAGTCACCACATCCCAGGTGTGCATCATCTTCGTGTTTGCGGTGGTGGTTTCCGCGTGCAGAGCCGAGGACCCATTCGCGGTATTCACCTCGCTAGCGCCGGTCAGGAAGTTCATGCGAGTCACCTCCACCGGACCTGCAAAAGTACGACCGACCGCACCGTTACCGTCACCGGTCTGCTCACCGGTGCGGCGCTCGCACACCAGGGTTCCATCCGCGGGGTTCAGCTCGCAGAGGGTGCGCTCGTCATCGCTCTTGAAACGGTAATAGCCGGCACCGGAATCGTAGTAGGAGGGCTCCATGAGGAACGGGATCTCGGGAGCATCCGGGTTTTCCAGACGAGCCACAAAGGCGACATCCTCACCGATAGTGCACTCGGGGGCGCCGCGATCCTCGCGACGGTTCTCAGCCATCGCGTACTGCGGGTTCCAGTAGCAGGTGGCGTCCTGAACCTTCGCAACCTGGTGCTCGGTCAGGTTGTCGTCGGCACGCGGGGTGGTGATGTACTCGGTCAGCACGTCCAGGGCGTGGGCGCAGTCCACGGTACCGCGCAGCACCATGATTTCCGCACCAGTCTTCAGGTAGCCCTTGCGGCCAATGTGTCCGCAGCGCTCGCCGGCGGAGGCGCGTTCAGCCTCCACCTTTTCGGGCGCGCGGGGAGTGTCACCGGTGGAGGTTGCTGCCGCGACGGGGGTTGCCTTTGCATCAGCGGGTGCGGAGGAATCGGACGCCTTCGCCTCGGCGCTCTCGCTGGGGGCGGGTGCCTGAGTCTCGGTGACGGTCGGCTCGGTCTTCTTCGTCGGCGACGGGGACGCGGTGGAGGAAGGGAACGGGTACTGCGAGTGGTTAGCCGTGCTGGAGGGGCGGGGGCTCGACGAAGAGTTTTCGCTCTGAGAACCGCCAAAGCAGCCGGTCAGGGCAAGGATCAGGGCGGCGGCGCATCCGGTGGCGCGCATCGTGCGGCGACCCCGGCCGGCGGAGTCTGCCTGAGTGTGGTGAAACGACATTGTTATCTCTCCCGGGAATGAACCTTTTGCACCCTTTGCAGAAGGTATTTAAAGCATACGCTTGACCCCGTTCAAGACCGGTTTATTACAGCGGAGCGCCGGTATCTACCCCTATTTCTGCGGCAGGTAGGAGCTCAACAGCTCACGCTGCTCGGGGCTCAGACGGGTCAAACGACCCACAACCGAATCCCAGAACGCCAGCACGGTAAAGGCACGCACGCACTCGCGGCCGTCCACCGGGGAGAGAATCGAGTAGCCAATACGCACGGATGCGGCGCTGACCTTCTCCACGCTCAGGCGCACTGGCACGGGCTCACCAGTGTAGGGCAGCTGAGCCAGGTAGCGGATGCCGTGCTCGGCAATGAGTGCCTGCACACCCTCGGCAACCAGGTCGAAAAGCGGAATCGGAGGCTGCGGTGCCACGGTGGGCTTCTGCCCGGAGGAGGGCGGTGGGCCGAAGAGCGCCACGCGGGCTTCTTCCATGACCGAGAGGATGGCAACGTTGTTGACGTGCCCGTAGGCGTCCATATCGCCCCAGCGTGCGGGTACGTGCACCAGCAGTTCGTCGGTGGTACCGGCCTCAGGGGCGGGGGTGTTTTCGCGGTTCTTTTCGTGGCTTTGCATGGTTTTAACTCTACTCCCCCGCCGCTTTGAGGGGGCTATTCGTACGAATCCGCAAGGTACAGCAAATGAATCAGCTGATGATGATTCGGGGGCTAGAAATATATTTGGTAGTTAAAGCGATGAGGCTCGAAAGCTACGATGCTTTCGAGCCTCATCCAACACACAGACATTTGAACGCATACAAGATCATACGGTTCACTGTCTATGATAGACCCCACTCTGAGGGCCAACTGCATTTTTACGGTTTTATTACGAGGAATTCCAGAAATTTTCCGTATTTTTCGTTTATTACTGTGTTGGAGTCTCTGCAGGCCCCAGCACCGGCTCTCCCGGCAGCTACAGAACCTTAACGGCCCAGCTTAGCCGCAGTCTCCAGGGCATGATCAGCGTCGTACTTCATGGCGTCATACTCGGCAGTTGCCTGCTGAGCCTCCACGAAGGTCTGCTCATCAATCACGTGAGTGTGGCGGATACGAGCAAAGTACAGCAGGCTCAGCACCACAAAGTAGCCCACGCCCACAATTGCCGGAACCATAGAACCACGCACCATGAAGAGCGCAACCCACACCGCGAAGAGCAGCAGAACGCCAACCGCCGCGGTGAACTGGCCACCCCACAGGCGGAAACCATTGGTTGCAGGCTCAACACGCTTGTACACGATGTAGGCGAACAGAATCAGAACCCACACGGTCAGCGCGCACACCATAATCACAAAAATCATGGAGAGGAACGCTTCCTTCGGGCTGTACAGCGCCAGCAGAATAGCAATGACCATGCCGCTGGTCGACAGCCACACCGCACGAGCCGGAACGCCGGCACGGTTTACCTGAGCCAGCTGGCGAGGCGCCATACCGTCAGCCGCCAACGAGTGCAGCAGACGCGCACCCGCGTACAGGTTCGCGTTCGCGCTCGACAGCGCCGCGATCAGCACCACAAAGTTCACGAAGTGTGCCACACCGTGAACCCCCAGCTGTTCAAAGACCAGAACGAACGGGGATGCCTCCACAGCGTCGCCCAGACCCGATGCCGAACGCCACGGAATAACAGCCACAACAATCAGCACCGCCAGCACGTAGAAGGTCGCCAAACGAACCATCATCGCCTTAGCCGAGGAACGCACCGAACGGGAGGGGTCCTTCGCCTCCGCAGCAGAGATCGAGATCATCTCAATACCACCGAAGGAGAACATCACCACAGCCAGCGACAGCCACACCGACTGGAGGCCGTTCGGCATGAAACCGTCGTCGTTGAAGAGGTTCGCGGTACCCACCGCAGCGTGGCCGGGCAGGCCGAAGAAAATCAGGCACAGGCCTACCAGCAGGAAGGCAATAATCGAAATGACCTTAATCGAAGACAGGAAGAACTCCAGCATGCCGAAAGACTTCACACTGGTCAGGTTCAGCACAATCAGCGCCACACCAAACACGGCAATACCCGCCCACAGCGGAAGCTGCGGCCACCAATAATTCAGGTAAGTCGCCACCGACACCAGCTCAACGCCAGCAATCAAAACAGTCGCCGTCCAGTATGCGATGCGAGTCAAAAAGCCCGCGAAGGGGCCCAGGTAGCGGGTAGCAATAGTACCGAAACCGCCGCGGACAGGGTAGCGAACCGCCATTTCACCGGTTGCCGCGCCAATCACCGAAGCGAGCGCAGAACCAATAGCGTAGGTGAGAATGACCGCGGGACCAGCCATCGCAATGGCGGTGCCCGAACCCAAGAAGAGGCCCGTACCGAGCGCGGAACCCATCACGATCATGGTCATCTGTCCGTGGGACAGAGAACGCTTCAGGGTGCGCGATCCGGCGGTCCCCGCTGCAGCGTGGCTGCGGGTATCGTCGTTGTGGGACACGAAGGTGCCTTCCGTCAGTACGCCTTAGGGGCGTGATGTGCAATGTGTGCTCGCACCCGGCTTCTGCGGCTTCTAGCCTCGTTGACGGGTACGAATAGTTAACTATTCTACGGGCACACTCACATCGCTCAGAACGGCGCCGTCTAGAGCGCAGAAGCGAAAAGGCACCGAACGGGGGTGCTCCCCCATCCGGTGCCTTCTTATGTTTTAGCCTCGCGAGGCTTTCACGCTATTTAGTGCTGTGCCGCGTTGGTGTTCTCATCGGCGTGCATAGCGTCCAAATCGGGGCGCTCATAACCGCCCTTAACCTTCGAGGAGATGGCGTAGCCAATAGAAATCAGCACGAAGAAGACGATGCCGACCATGATGGATTCCTGAACACCCGAGCCGGGCAGCATGAACATTGCCGCCAGGGTCGCCAGGACACCCGCCAGAGCCAGACCTGCGGTGACGCGACCACCCAGCACCGTGAAGGAGGAGGCGTCCCCCTGGTCCTTCTTGTACGCCTGGTAGGTCAGCAGAATCATGACCCACACGATCAGGATGCACAGGGTCACCAGCGCCATGAGCAGGGCAAAGATGTCGCCAATCTTGGCAACAGCCATCACGGTTGCCACAACAACGCCGGTGAAGGAAATCAGCAGAGCCACGACCGGCACGCCACGCGAGGAGGTGCGGGCAGCCACTGCGGGAGCCATACGGTCAGAGCCCAGGGCGTGCAGCAGGCGGGTTGCCGCATACAGGGAGGCGTTCGCACCCGAGAGCGCAGCAACGAGCACCACGAAGTTCATGATGTCCGCCGCGAAGGGGATGCCCAGCTCAGAGAAGACGAGCACGAACGGCGACTCGGTCAGCTCCGAGTTCTGTGCGGCGGTCTGCCAGGGCACCAGGCACAGAATAATCGCCATGGACACCACGTAGAAGGTGGACAGGCGCCAAATCATTGCCTTCACGCTGGTTGCCACCGAGCGTGCCGGGTCCTTCGCCTCCGCTGCGGAGAGAGAAATCATTTCCACACCGCCGAAGGAGAACATGACAACAGCCATCGAAATCCAGATGGATGCCGGGCCGTTCGGCAGGAAGCCGCCGTCGTTCACGAGGTTTGCGGTACCCGCCGCGGCGTGGCCGGGCAGACCCACGAACACCAGCAGTACACCAATCACCATGAACACGATGACGGCAGAAACCTTAATCGAAGAGAGCAGGAACTCCAGGGCGCCGAAGGACTTCACGCTCACCAGGTTCAGCACCAGAATAATCGCGCCGAAGAGAGCAACGAACACAGCCAGGGGAACGTCCGGGAACCAGTACGCCATGTAGTGGCCAACCGCCACCAGCTCAGCACCAGCCAGCGGCACGGTGCACGCCCAATACGCCCAGCGAGTCAGATAGCCGCTAAAGGGGTTCAGGTATCGGCTCGCAATGGTGCCGAAACCGCCCTGGACGGGATGACGCACGGACATTTCGCCCGCGCACGCAGCAATGGTTGCCGCAATCATCGAACCAATAGCGTAAGAGAGGATTGCGCCAGGGCCCGCAATTTTAATGGCGGAGGAGGAGCCCAGGAACAGGCCCGTACCCAGCGCCAAGCCCATTGCAATCATGGTCAACTGGCCGTGGGAGAGGGAACGATTCAACGAGTCGTTCTTCTCCGACTGCTCGGGGGTGTTCCCCTGCAGTTTAGACATAACGTATCTCTTTCTTAGACATGCTGTGTATTGAATAAAGCTGAAATGGCAATGCCGCCCAGTCGTTAGGCCGGGCGGCTCTGCACATCAGCTGTCAGGAGGTTAGCTTATGCCACGTACTCGAGTTCGTGACGCTTGAACCAACCAATAATCGGGTAGCTGATCGGCATGAGGATCACCTCGACCAGGCACTTATAGATATAGCCAATCAGTACGTAGTTGATGAATGCTTCCATGGTGTCGATACCAAGCACCGGTGCCGCAATGGAGCAGAAGATGACGGTATCAAGCAGCTCACCGACCAGGGTGGAGACAATCATACGCAGCCACAGGAAACGGCCCTTGCTTGCCTTCTTCATTGCCACCATGACCCAGGCGTTCAGGGTCTGACCGAAGAGGTAACCGAGCAGGGAGCCCGCAAAAATCTGCCAGACCGGGCCGAGAACCTGCGCGAACGAATCCTGGCCGGTGTAGAAGCTCGCAGCGGGCAGGTGCACGATCAGCAGGAAACACAGGGCAGCAAAAGCAGCCGAGGCGAAGGACGCCACAATGGCGCGGCGGGCACGCTTGAAGCCGTACACCTCAGAAAGAAGGTCGCCAATAACGTAGGCGAGAGGGAAAAGGAAGAAACCACCGTCGGTGACGATGGTGTTACCAATGAGGGGCAGTTCGAAGGGCAGGGGACCGAACTCCACGCCCTTAGTTGCACCAATATTCGAAATGATCAGGATGACGCAGGATGCGCCCAGCAGCAGATCAAAGTAGCCGCGGCGACCAGCCCAGGGCACCTTGACGGTGCTCGTCTGAGCCTTAGATTCGCTAACGGGTTTAGCCATTACTTTCCCCAAGTCTTTCTTCATGCGATGTGTTTCTTCACGTAGGGTACGAGCCCTCACGTGTGGTGGGTGAGTGCGCTATGCAGGGCGCCACTCACCGGCTCGCCTGCCACCCGAGCCTATCTAATAGTACCTATATGCCGTGACGGCGGCAGGTTTCTGCGCCTCTTTCAAGAGTGTGGACGCTCTATGCGCCCGGCTACCCGGTATAGGGTGCGCCCGGCGTCGCCTTATCCCGGCGGCGGCAGAACCCCCGCACCTACAATGGAAATATGAAGAGACTGAGCCGCAGAGTTCACCGCAGCGGGGTTTACCGCAGCGGCGCTCACCGTACCGGGCAGGTGGCATCCCTGCTGGAGGCGGGGCGTGCTCTACGCGCCTCGATACCACGTTCGCTACGGCGTTCTGCGCGTCGAGCGCAGAAGAGGCGGCACCGCAATCAGCGTAGGCTCAGCGCACATATCCCGCGGTTGCATCCGCTGCTGACCTATGCGGCGCATGCGGTTCGTACCGGCATTTCCCTTTTAGAGCCGATGCTGCTGGCGTCCTCTGAGCTTCTCGGCTACCGGTCGTTTACGCATCGCGGCCGCAATATCTACTACCGGGTCGATAATCTGCACCTTCTGACCGAGTCTGAGTCTGCGCCCGGTGTGCTGTTCTATTTTGATGGTGATCATCTCTCCCGTGTGGGTAGCCGCCTGTTACGCCGCGACTCCCCGTTGCGTGCAGAGTTGGCGAAGGTGGCGGCTGAGTTCAACATGCTATGCGTGCCGGTGCTGTCGCCGGGTAGCCTGCGGGAGCCTCGACTGACCGATGCCGGCTCTTATGCGCCTCCGCTGACCTATAACTGGTGGGTTCGCGCCCGCTCGAACGGCAGGATGGTCCGCGCCCTCATTGAGGAGATTGCCCTGGCGTACGGGGTGGATATGAGCCGCGTCTGGCTTGCCGGATATTCGGGCGGCGCGGAGTTCCTCAGCTACGAGCTGCTGTCGCACGATATTGACTGGATTCGCGGAGGCGGCGCCACCTTTATCGGCGGCGGCGGCGCTGACGGTGTGCCCGCGCGGGTGCGTGAGCAGGCTGCGCTGAATCCTTCCTCGCATGAGCGTCTGCTGATGAGCTGGCATGTGGGTGTGCTGGATGGGCGTTCGCCGTCGGGTCGTCGTCGCATGGCGACGAGTGCTGAGGGAAGCTGGTCTGCGCGTATTGCGGCGCAGGAGGGTAGCGCCTTCTACGAGAGTTTGGGCGCGCGGACTCTTCTGCAGGTGACTCCGGGGCGTGGCCATACGGGGTATCCGATTGCGTCGTTGGTGGGTGCTGATTTAGCGGCGGCTACGCGTTTGGGGTTCCTCTAGGGGCGGTTGTTCTGTCATAAACATGAAAATTCGCATGAATTGGGCAAATTTCTTGGTGACACATTCGATAAATTCGTCATTTGCTGACGATTTAGGGTAGAGTGTCACTATGCCTCGTATTTCTGCAGCAACCAACGCCGCCCAGCGCGAAAACACCAAGCGCGCCATCCTCAACTCCTTCGGCGAGATCCTCTACAACCGCGGCCTCTCCGGCCTGACCATGACCGACGTCGCCAAGAACGCCGGCATCGGCCGCACCGCGGTCTACAACTACTTCGCCGACATGGGCGAACTGCTGGTCGCCTACGCCCTGGACGAGACCGAACGCTTCCTCAACGAACTGCGCGTCGGCCTGGAGGGCATCGAAAACCCGATCGACCAGCTCGCGGTCTACATTCGCCTGCAGATCAACGACCTGGCGCGCCGCCACCTGCCCCCGGGCCCGGCAATGCGCTCCATGCTCTCCCCCGAGTCCTACGCGAAGCTCGGCAAGCACGTGCACGAACTGCAGATGGTGCTGGCACACATCCTCTCAGCCGCGATTGCTGAGAACTACATTCCCAAGAACGACATTCGCGAACTGGCGATGCTCGTGCACGGTTCGCTCTCTTCGAGCGCTGGCCGCGCCGAGGACGCGCCGGACGAGGAGACCCGCGAGCGCCAGATTCTGAATACCATCCGTTTCATTCAGATGGGCCTGGGCGCGCGTTTTGATGCCGAGGGCAACCCTGTTCGTCTGGACTCCGAGGAGTCTCTGCCGGAGCAGTCCCCGCTGCAGGAGGCGAATCTGAAGGTCGCATCCTAAGAGTGGCGCCCTAAGCAACAAATACGTAGCAGTTATACGTCAATAAAAATGCCGCGGACCTGATGCTTCTCGCATCGGTCCGCGGCTTTTTCTGTATTCGGGGGGGGTTACGCGCCGGGCAGCAGTGCCGGAGAGATGGAATCCAGGTCCAGTACGCGCGCGTACATGACGGCGCGGCGGTGCAGGGCGTTACGCAGTGCGCGGTGCACGCCGTCTTCGAGGTATAGTTCGCCGCCCCATTTGACCACGTGCGGGAAGAGGTCACCGTAGAAGGTGGAGTCTTCGGCGAGTAGGGTCTCGAGGTTGAGGGTCTTCTGGGTGGTGATGAGGGTGTCGAGGCGTACCTGCTGCGGCGGGATTCCTCCCCAGTCGGCGTGGGTCATGCCGTGCTGGGGGTAGGGGCGGCTGTCGCCTACTTTTTTGAAGATCATGGTGGTGCTTTCTGCAGGTATGGGGCGCCTGGGCGGCGCGTGGACCCGTGGGGGTTCTGAAGAAATAGTACCAAGGGGTATAAAAAATCCCCGGTCTTAGAATCTAAGACCGGGGATCAGTGGCGGAGGATGGGGGATTTGAACCCCCGAGGGCTGTTAACCCAACACGCGTTCCAGGCGTGCGCCATAGGCCGCTAGGCGAATCCTCCAGCTATGTTTTCTACGCATTGCGTAGGCAACGAATAAAACTTTACTACGCTTTTACCGGGCGCGCAAGCCCTGGATGGGAAAAGTAACAGAAAGCACATTTGTGGGTGCTTGTACTCTTACTTTTGGGCATAGAAAAACCCCTTACGCAACCGCTGAAACCCAGAATTCCGAGCGAGCGAACTGAGGCGCAGGATTCCGAGCGAGCGAGGTAATAAATCCTGCGTCGAAGCCGCCGAGCCCTAACGAGGCGGAATCCTGGGTTGAAGCCGTCGAACGACAGTGAGACGGGTATGACGGGTGCCTGATTGTCTATGTAGCTGATTTTAGGCATAGAAAAACCCCTTACGCACCCGTCATAGCTCGAATACCCTTGCTACCTTCCGGTCCTGGGGGAGTTTTCCAAGATAACGCCACGTAAGAGGCAAGAACCAGTGTACCGGATTTTTGGGTTCTTGGGAATTCGGTGCATCCGCGGTATTTCTGTGGGCGTACGGACTGCCCGATGAGCATCCGTGACGTGTGCGTGTTCGCCGGTGACTGGTGACCACTCGTGCCGAGGGTGGAGCGTCTAAAATGGTAGGGATTGTCCTATCCGCACCCCGAGTTGAAGAGGTTGCCGTGAGCACTGCCCTTTATCGTCGTTATCGCCCCGAGACCTTCGCTGAGGTTATCGGGCAGGAGCACGTGACCGAACCTCTTATGGTCGCTCTGGAGAAGAACCGTGTGAATCACGCGTACCTGTTTTCGGGTCCGCGTGGTTGCGGTAAGACCACGTCGGCGCGTATTTTGGCGCGTTGCTTGAACTGTGCGCAGGGTCCGACTCCGACTCCGTGTGGTGTGTGCGATTCGTGCCGTGAGCTGTCGCGTGATGGTGGCGGTTCTCTTGACGTGATTGAGATGGACGCGGCGAGCCACGGCGGTGTGGATCATGCCCGTGACCTGCGTGAACGCGCTACTTTGGCGCCGGTGCGTGACCGTTACAAGATCTTCATTATTGATGAGGCGCATATGGTGACCCGTGAGGGTTTCAATGCGCTGCTGAAGATTGTGGAGGAGCCGCCGGAGCACGTGAAGTTTATCTTCGCGACGACTGAGCCGAATAAGGTGCTGGGCACGATTCGTTCGCGTACTCACCATTACCCGTTCCGCCTAGTTCCGCCGGAGGTGCTTCTGCCGTTCCTGCAGGGTCTGTGCGATCAGGAGCAGGTGCCGGTTGAGCCGGGTGTGCTGCAGCTGGTGATTCGTGCTGGCGGCGGTTCGGTGCGTGATTCGCTGTCGATTCTTGACCAGCTGATGGCTGGTGCGTCGTCGCAGAACGGTATTGAGTATGACCGTGCGGTGGCGCTGCTGGGTTATACCCATGCGCAGCTTCTGGATGAGGTCATTGATGCGTTGGGTGCGAAGGATGCGCCGACTCTCTTTGGCGCGGTGTCGCGTGTGGTGGCGACCGGTCAGGATCCTCGCCGTTTTGTGGAGGATCTGCTGGAGCGTCTGCGTGACTTGATTGTGGTGAAGGCTGTTCCGCAGGCTGCGGGTCAGATTTTGCAGGGTCTTCCGCAGGATCAGTTGGAGCGTCTGGGTCAGCAGGCTCAGGCTTTGGGTGAGCGTGAGCTGACGGTTGCTGCGGGTACGGCGAATGAGACTCTGAATGGTATGACGGGTGCGGCGAATCCGCAGCTTCAGCTGGAGTTGCTGTGTGCTCGTCTGCTTCTGCCTGCGGTGGAGGGTTCTGCCGGTGGCGCTGAGGTTGCGGCGTTGGCTTCTCGCCTGCAGGTTTTGGAGCGCCGCGTGGCTTCTGGTGCTGCTGGTTCCGCGGGTTCTGCTGGTTCTGCCCCGGCGCAGGGCGGCATGTCTGCGGCTCGCGCGGCGGGTATGGCGGCGGCTGGCCTGGCTCCTAAGACCCAGGTGTCTGCACCCCAGACTTCTCAGGAGCAGGCAGCCCCTCAGCAGAGCGGCTCTCAGCAGGGCAGTTCTCAGCAGGCCAGCGCGGGTGCTCCCCCGCTGGCGGGTGCGCCCCTTAGTGTTGCACCTCTGGCACCGACCGCGCAGGAGTCTGCGGCTGGTGCTCCCCTAGCGGGTAACACCCCGGCGGCACCTCATGCTCCGGCGGCACCGAATGTCCCGGCTTCTCCTGCAGCAGCTGCGGCGGGTACCCCCTCCGCGCCTCTGAAGCTTGACCCGAACGATCCGCTGGCGGCGGTTCAGGGTAATTGGCGCGCCATTCTTAACCGAATGAGCGTTCCCGGTGCGGCGGAGCAGCTGATGAAGGTTCGCCCCGCCCGCATGGACGGCGCAACCCTGTACGTGAGCGCCGACATTGCGACTCTGCGCGCGGTCAAGGGCTTTGTGCCCGAGCTGACCGCCCGCGTGAGTGAGTTCCTGCGCCGTCAGGTGACCATCCACGCTCAGGTGGCGAAGCCCGGTGAGCAGGTCAAGTCCGCAGCGCCCAGTGCTCCCGCAGCGCGGCCCGCGGCTCCGACCGCTGTTGCCCCGCAGGCGCCTCAGCAGCCCGCTCAGCAGACTCCCCCGCAGCCCGCTCAGCCGGCACCGCTGGCTGATGGTCCGCGCGGCGGTGAGGATGCGTGGCGTCGCCACGGTCAGCCGCTGACCGGCGCAAACACCCCCGAGTCCACGAGCGTGGATGCCCCCCTGGGCGCGTGGGAGGTTGCCCCGATTCCGCAGAGCGCCCCCGAGGAAGCACCTCAGCAGATTGCCCCGGCTGCACCGCAGGCACCGGCTGGTCCGCTTGCGACTGAGCCCCCGGTTGCTCCGCAGGTTCCGGCAGGTCAGCAGGTTCCGGTTGCTCCGGCGGGTGGTTTTGGTGAGCGTGATTCCTTTGCGGCCTCCGGTAGTGGAGTTCCGCAGCAGGAGAGCGCTACTGAATCCCAGCATGTACAGGAACCCCAGCATGCCCCGGATCCCCAGTACACGCAGGAGCCCCCGTTCTCGCAGGAGCCCCCTCACGCGGAGGAACCTCCGTATGAGGAGGAGCCCCCTTTTGAGGATGAGCCTGCCTACGCTGAACCGGTTGAGGCACCCGCTGCGCCCGTAGTGCCGACTGCGCCCGTAGTGCCGACTGCGCCCGTAGCACCGGCTGGTCCGCTTGCTAATCCGGTTGAGCCTGCTGGTCCGTTGGCAGAGGCACCGCAGGCAGCACCGGCTGATACTGCTCCGGCAAGCGATGAGAAGCCCGCAACGCAGGCTTCTAACGCAACCCCAGCACCGACTCTTAGCACACCGATTCCCAGCGCACCGGCGGCACCGGCTCGCCCGGCACGCGCCGCATCCGATGAGGACTACGTCTCTGAGGATGATGAGAAGGTCGAAAACAGCACCTTCATCGGTCTGCGCGCTATCGAAAAAATTATTGGTGGCACCGTCATTGACGAACGTCCCCTGCACCAGCCCTAATCCGGGGTTATAGGTGCTGCGCCCGCCATCGCACCGATGGCGGGCGCACTCATTCCAGCCGCATACTCGCTACGCGAAACGCCCCTAAACTGTCAGGGGTTGGGTGCATACTCATAACGTCGCCCAAGAACAGCGCGCCAACGCACCAGCACAACACACCGCATCTGAAGGAGAAGCCATGTACGAGGGAGCAGTTCAAAACCTCATTGACGAGCTCGGCCGCCTGCCGGGTGTGGGCCCCAAGTCGGCTCAGCGCATCGCTTTTCACATTCTGAATGCGGATGCTGCCGATATGGCGCGCCTAGCCAACGCGATTTCCACGGTGAAGACCAGCGTGAGCTTCTGCGAGGAGTGCGGTAACGTCTCCGAGACGAAGCTGTGCACGATCTGTCGTGATGAGCGCCGCGACCCGTCCGTGCTGTGTGTGGTCGAGGAGTCGAAGGACGTGGTGGCGATTGAGCGTACCCGTTCCTTTACCGGCCGCTACCATGTGCTCGGCGGCGCTATTAACCCGCTGGCGGGTGTGGGCCCGGAGCAGCTGCGTATTCGTGAGCTGGTGTCCCGCCTGGCGGATGAGCGTATCCAGGAGATTATTCTGGCGATGGACCCGAACCTTGAGGGTGAGGCGACCGCAACCTACCTCTCGCGCATGCTCGTGCCGCTGGGTGTGCGCCTGTCGCGCCTGGCATCGGGTCTTCCGGTCGGTGGCGATCTGGAGTACGCGGACGAGATTACCCTGGGCCGCGCGTTGGAGGGCCGCCGCGTCATTAGCGAGGGCACCGCGGCGGCGCATACTGCCGCCGAGGATTTTGAGCGCGTGAACCGTGAGGAGGAGCAGGAGCGTGAGCAGGCGGCTCAGGTTCAGGCTCAGGAGGCGAAGCAGAGTCGTCGCCGCTGGAATTCGAGCATGTTTGATGACCTGGATTCTGATTCTGCCGTTTCCCGCCCGGAGGCGCCCGCCACTGAGGGTGTGCAGGGCACGGTGGATGAGCAGCTGATTGAGCAGGTTCTGCAGGAGGCTGAGGAATCAGGCGACAAGGAATCCGGTACTGAGGGCTCACCCGCCGATTCTGCCGATGCTGAAACCGTCGCAGAATCCGCCCCTGACCTGGGCGAAGACTCCGGCGAGGAGGCCCCGGCGAGCGCCGCCTCCGAACCCGCTTCCGAACCCACTGAGACACCCGTAACCGAGCAGTCAGAGGATGCGCCGGAGGTGTTCCGCACCCCGGACTATGAGGAGAAGATCCGATCGATTCAGAACGCCCCGTTGCGCACCCCGAAGCCGGATGTTCCGCCGCTGCCGGGCGTCACGTACGTGAACCCGTGGACCTAAAAACTAGCCCTCTCAGGCTTGCTGTGCCCGCCACTGCGCCTTCGCCTCCATACCCTGCATCGCCACCGTGTAACACTACGTAATATTTCACGGGGCAATACATACGGGTGCACAGTTAGCCGCTTGCACTGAACGCCGTCTACTATAAATGAGGAGCCGGCGTCTGCCGGTGGCACACAAGTAACTGACCTGGAGAATTCTATGAGCCTGATCGTCCAAAAGTTCGGCGGTTCCTCCGTAGCTGATGCGGAGGGCGTAAAGCGCGTTGCCCGCCGCGTCGTGGACACTCAGAAGGCAGGTAACGATGTGGTCGTCGTGGTGTCCGCTATGGGTGACACCACCGATGAGCTGCTCGACCTTGCCGCAGAGGTCACCAGCAATGTCACTCCTTCTCGTGAGCTGGACATGCTGCTGACTGCCGGTGAACGCATTTCGACTGCCATCCTGTCGATGGCTATTAACGACCTGGGTGCTAAGGCCCAGTCTTTCACTGGTTCTCAGGCTGGCATGATTACTGACGGCGTGCACGGTTCTGCGCGTCTGGTTGAGGTCAACCCGGAGCGTATCCGTGAGTCGATTGACGCTGGCAATATTGCGATTGTGGCTGGTTTCCAGGGTGTTCACCGTCAGAGCGGTGATATTACGACTCTGGGCCGCGGTGGCTCCGATACGACCGCTGTTGCACTGGCCGCCGCGCTGAACGCCGATGTGTGCGAGATTTACTCGGATGTGGACGGCGTGTTCACTGCCGACCCGCGCATCGTGCCGACCGCGCACAAGCTGGACACCGTCACCAGTGAAGAGATGCTGGAGATGGCGGCGAATGGTGCGAAGATTCTGCACCTGCGCAGTGTCGAGTATGCTCGTCGTTTTAATTTGAAGCTTCACGTGCGTTCTTCGTTCTCGAACCTTGAAGGCACCATTGTGATCCCGGAGGACTCCGCGGAACTGACCCCCACCCATCTGAAGGAGATTCCCTTGGAACAGCCCCTGATTTCTGGTGTTGCACACGATCGTAGCCAGGCGAAGATTACCGTTGTTGGTGTTCCGGACGTTCCCGGGTCGGCAGCGAAGGTGTTCGGCCTGATTAATGAGGCGAAGGTTAACCTGGACATGATTGTTCAGAACGTGCCGACTGACCGCCCGAACGTGACCGATATTTCCTTCACTCTGGATCAGGCTCAGGGCGATGCTGCGCTGAAGGCGCTGAAGGCTGCGCAGGCTGAGTTGGGTTTCCAGGAGGTTATTTACAACGAGTCGGTTGGTAAGCTGTCGCTGGTTGGCGCGGGTATGAAGACTAACCCGGGTGTTTCGTTCACTTTCTTTGATGCGCTATCGACTGCTGGCGTGAATATTGACATGATTTCAACGTCTGAGATCCGTATTTCGGTGATTACTGAGCTGAGCAAGCTGGATGAGGCTGTTCGCGCGGTGCACACTGCGTTCGGTCTGGACGCTGAGGGTGAGGCTACTGTTTACGGTGGTACTGGCCGCTAGGGTTTAGCTCGTTTGTGGGCTGTACGCTTCGGGAGGGGCGGTGCTGGTTTGATCCGGCACCGCCCCTCCCTTTTGTCTGTGTATAGGTGAAATAACTGAAACGCTTTACAGTTATTTCAGATAGGGGTAGGGTTGTATCAACCACAATGAGCCTCCAACCGAATGATATGCACCCCACCGACGTGGCATCTTCGGACGTTGACTCTGCCGGCAACAGCACCAAGGAGAAGATAATGACCACCACCCTAACCAACCCCCTGGAGGAAGATACCCTCAATCAGGCTCGCGCAGAGGCGCGGGAGATTCTCAAGAATTCTGAAGAAACCACCATTGAGCTGACCGTTTCGGGTCGAGAAAGCCAGCAGCTTGGCGACGCCCTTAACCAGGTCATTCAGCACGTCTTCCATGCCTTGGCTAACGGGCAGAGTATTGATGTTCAGCCTGTCCCCCAAGATTTGACGACGACCGTTGCGGCGCAGCGTATCGGTATTTCCCGCCCCACGCTCATGAAGGCTATTCGCTCTGGTGACCTCCCGGCGCATAAGGTGGGTAGCCACTTCCGTATCCGCACCGAGGATGCCGATGCTTTCCGTAAGGGACTTCTCAAGAAGACCGTTGCTCAGAAGGAGCAAGCTCTCAAAGAGCTCTGGGAACTCGAGGATGAACACGGTCTTGTTGACACCTTCACTGAATAAAGTAGTTTTACTTTCTGCCCTACCTTGTCGCGGCATCGTTTAGGCTAGAAGCATGAGTAGTGTTGTGTTTTCCCAGGTGATGGATGCCCGTCAATGGCGTGCCGCAGAGGCAGCACATGAGGCGCGTGCCGGCCGCTACGCCGACCCGTTTGCGCAGCGTCGCGCCCGCCACGAAGTGCACCCCGTGGAAGATTTCCTCTTCACCTACTACACGCTCAAGCCCGGCCAGTTCAAGCGCTGGCACCCCGGCGCCGGCATCATTCTGCTGGATGCGCCCGAGCGCACCTCCTGGCGTTTCTACCGGCATGCAACCGAGCAGGAGCTCCTTGACGCTGGCTGCACCCCGCAGGTGGCGCGTGCCCAGGCGGATGCAGCCTCCGCCGTCACGGTGGACGTCACCGATTTTGTGGAGCGCCGCGCTACCGCCCTCGCCTTCACCCACGAGATCCTGCGCAACACCGCCGCGAAGAAGGGGCAGTTCGGTTGCTTCGGCATGCACGAGTGGGCGATGGCGTACAAGTCAGTGGAGAACAACATCCGCCACGACTACCTGGAACTGCGCCTGGGCGCGGAGGGTACGGACCGCGTGGTGGAGGAGCACCGCATCCGCTGCTCGCACTTTGATGCGTTCCGTTTCTTCATGCCGCAGGCGGCACCGATGAACGAACTGCAGCCGACCCGCGAGACGCAGCGTGTGCTGGAGCAGCCCGCGTGCCTGCACGCGAATATGGACGTGTACAAGTGGGCGTACAAGCTGCTACCTCTGGTTGATTCAACCCTGGTCATGGATTGTTTCGACCTGGCGTGGGATGCGCGCGAGCTGGACATGCGCGCCGCCCCCTACGATATTCGCGACTGGGGGTACGAGCCGATTCCAGTGGAGACGACCGAGGGCAAGGCTGAATACGTACGCATTCAGCGTGAGCTGTCGGAGCGTTCCATTGGGCTACGTGAGCGCCTGCTTGCGGTGTGCGAGCGCTATCTTCCGCCCCTCGAGGCGTAAAAGACGTGATTCGAGCCTCTTAGAGTATCCACCAACCGAACGCATACCCCCGTTACGGTCGTTAGTACGGTAAGATGAGATACGGCTCATACAGAACCCACGCACCCAAGGAGTGCCCACACATGGCCCGTATTGTTGTTGATGTTATGCTCAAGCCCGAAATTCTTGACCCGCAGGGTAAGGCTATTTCTCACGAGCTGCCCCGTATCGGCGTTGATTCCTTCGTGGATGTTCGCCAGGGTAAGCGCTTCGAGCTGACCGTCGAGGGTGAGGCTACTGAGGAGCACCTCGCAGCTGCCCGCAAGGCTGCTGAAGAGCTGCTGTCGAACCCTGTCATCGAAGACGTTGTGAACGTTTCGGTTCTGGAGGACTAATACCTATGGCAGAGTCCCTCGCACCTACTGAAGTCCCCCTGGTTGGCGACTTTTCTACTTACTCCCCGAACCCCGCTTTCGCTGATGCACGCGTTGGCGTGGTGACTTTCCCCGGCACCCTGGATGACCGTGACGCTGCGCGTGCTGTCCGTCTGGCTGGCGGTACCGTCGTTGAGCTGTGGCACGACGACGCTGATTTGAAGAACGTTGATGCCGTCATTATTCCTGGCGGTTTCTCCTACGGTGACTACCTGCGTGCTGGCGCTATTGCTGCGAAGGCTCCCGTGATGCGTTCGGTGATTGATGCCGCTAACGCTGCTGGTACCTCCGGTTCCGCTCCCCTGCCTGTTCTGGGTATTTGCAATGGTTTCCAGATTCTGACTGAGTCTCACCTGCTGCCCGGTTCGATGATTAAGAACGATCACCGCAAGTTCATTTGCCGTGACCAGATTCTGCGCATTGAGAATAACTCCACCTCCTGGACGAGCAACTATGCTGCTGGCCAGGAGATTGTTGTCCCTCTGAAGAACCAGGACGGTCAGTATGTTGCTGACCAGAAGACTCTGGAGGCGCTGGAGGCTGAGGGTCGCGTGGTGTTCCGCTACGTTGGTTTCAACCCGAACGGTTCCCGTAACGACATTGCTGGTATCAGCAATGAGCGCGGTAACGTGGTCGGTCTGATGCCGCACCCGGAGCACGCTGTGGAGCCTGGCTTCGGTCCTTCCTCTTCTGGTTTTGGTGAGGTTTCTCTGCGCGGTGGCGCCGATGGTCTCGGCGTGTTCACCTCCGTTCTTGCCAACCTGATTAACGCCCGCTAACGCACGACAAGGATTCTAAGAAGTTATGAGCGAAAAGCAGTTTAACCTCGACACCGTCGAGCACGCGGCGGCAACCCCGGACACCGAACTCCCCTGGGCTGAGCTGGGCCTGAAGGAGAACGAGTTCGAGGATATTAAGGAGATTCTTGGTCGCCGTCCTACCGCGGCTGAGCTGGCAATGTACTCGGTCATGTGGTCCGAGCACTGCTCCTACAAGTCTTCTAAGGTTCATCTGAAGCAGTTCGGTGCGAAGGTCACCGATGAGATGAAGAAGGACCTGATGGTCGGTATCGGTGAGAACGCCGGTGTGACCGATATTGGTGACGGCTGGGCTGTTACCTTCAAGATTGAGTCCCACAACCACCCCTCGTACGTGGAGCCCTACCAGGGTGCTGCGACCGGTGTGGGCGGTATTGTGCGTGACATTATTTCCATGGGTGCACGCCCGATTGCTGTGATGGATCCGCTGCGTTTCGGCGCGATTGATCACCCGGACACCGCCCGCGTTATTGGCGGCGTGGTTGCCGGTATTGGTGGTTACGGTAACTCCCTGGGCCTGCCGAACATCGGCGGCGAGGTTGAGTTCGACTCCTGCTACCAGGCAAACCCGCTGGTCAACGCACTGGCTGTGGGCATTATGCGCCACGAGGATATCCGCCTGGCGAACGCATCGGGCGTGGGCAACAAGGTTGTTCTGTTCGGTGCGCGCACCGGTGGCGACGGCATCGGCGGTGCGTCGGTGCTGGCGTCCGAGTCTTTCGATGACACCAAGCCTTCGAAGCGTCCTGCCGTTCAGGTGGGCGACCCCTTCGCTGAGAAGGTTCTGATTGAGTGCTGCCTGGAGCTGTTCAAGGGCTCCGTGGTGGAGGGTATTCAGGACCTGGGTGCTGCGGGTATTTCCTGCGCAACCAGCGAGCTGGCTTCTAACGGTGAGGGCGGCATGCACGTGGACCTGACCAAGGTTCTGCTGCGTGACCCCACCCTGACCCCGGGCGAGATTCTGATGTCTGAGTCTCAGGAACGCATGATGGCTGTGGTCTCCCCCGAGAACGTGGAGCGCTTCGAAGCGATCATGAACAAGTGGGGCGTGGAGTACTCCTTCCTCGGTGAGGTCACCAACTCTGGCCGCCTGGTCATCGAGTGGGACGGCGAGGTCATCGTGGATGTTGACCCCCGCACTGTTGCACACGACGGCCCGACTTACGAGCGTCCTTACGCACGCCCGGAGTGGCAGGATGACGTTCAGGCTAACCACTTCACCGGTTCGGCTGCTGACGATTCCCGCCCGCGCGGTAAGGAGCTGGGCGAGGCAATCAAGGCGTTCATGGCGTCCCCGAACATGTGCTCCAAGTCCTGGATCACTAACCAGTACGACCGCTACGTTCAGGGCAACACCGCCCTGTCCATGCCGGACGACGGCGGTGTGGTGCGCGTGGACGAGAACACCAACCTCGGTGTTGCTCTGGCGACCGACGCCTCCCCTCGTTTCACCTACCTGGATCCGTACGAGGGTGCTCGCGCGTCCTTGGCTGAGGCGTACCGTAACGTTGCGACCGTTGGTGCACGCCCCGTGGCTGTGTCTGACTGCCTGAACTTCGGTTCTCCCGAGGATCCGGATGTCATGTGGCAGTTCGCTGAGGCTGTTCGCGGCCTGGCTGATGGCTGCATGGAGCTGGGTGTTCCGGTGACCGGCGGTAACGTGTCCCTGTACAACCAGACCGGTGGCAAGGCTATTAACCCGACCCCCGTGGTAGCGATGATGGGCGTGATGGATGACGTCACCCGCCGCACCCCCTCGGGTTGGGCTCCTGAGCATGACGGTCAGGCTATCTACCTGCTGGGTACCACTCGCGATGAGCTGGACGGCTCCGAGTGGGCTCGTTTCAAGGGTCACCTGGGCGGTCAGCCGCCGAAGGTTGATCTGGCTCTGGAGCGTCAGCTGGGTGACATGCTGGTGAACATGTCTCGTGACGGCATGATTGATGCCGCTCACGACGTGTCTGCCGGTGGTCTGGCTGCTGCTCTGTCGGAGGCTTGCCTGCGTTTCAACACCGGTGCCCGCATCGGCCTGGGTGAGGTTGCTGAGCGTGACGGCCTGGACCTGTTCACCCTGCTGTTCTCGGAGTCCCTGGGCCGTGTTGTGGTTTCGGTTCCGCGTTCTGAGGAGGTGCGCTTCAAGGATATGTGCACCGCTCGCCAGTTCCCCTTCGCACGTATTGGTGTGGTGGATGCTGCATCGAACGCTCTGGACTTCCAGGATGAGGTTTCCATTGACCTGGATGAGCTGCGTGCAGCTCACGAGGGCACTCTGGCAGCTCACTTCGGTGAGGTTGCTAAGGGCTAGTCTTCGACTAGTTTGAAACTAACGCCGAAAGGGGCGGATGCTTTGTGAAAGCATCCGCCCCTTTTGTTATGCCCGCGGGCTTGTGCATTGAGCGGTGAGAGGTTGTGCGTTGAGGCGTTCTGTTTATGCGCGTTCTGGGTTTATGCCTCGGCGACCTTGCGGCCCAGCTGCGCGAACAGGGAGGCGTTAATGCGGAAGCCTTCGATGCATTCTTCGATGAGGGCTTCGCGCTGTTCGTCGGTCAGGGGTGCGTTGTCGAGCAGTTCGCGGTAGCCGTCCTTAAAGACCTTGGGCTTGGGCAGTTCGGTGAAGCGGTACATGCTCAACGCTTCGGCGGGGATGCCGTAGTGGCGGGTGACGAGCGCTGCGACTGCCTGGCCGCCAGAGAGGTCGCCTAGGTAGCGCAGGTAGTGGTGTGCGAGGTAGCGTTCGGGGGAGTTGATGGTAGCGCGGATGCGCTCTACGTATTCTGCGGTTGCGGGCAGGGGCGCGTCGATGTCGCCTTCCTGGCCGAGTGCGCGGATGTCTGCGCGGATGTATTCTGCGCGGTCGAGGCCGGGGTGGGTGAAGGGTTCGGTAATGGGGCTGGGTTCTGCGCGGTAGTGTTCGGAGACTGCTTCGAGTGCTTCGTAGATGTGCACGTACTGGTTGATGAGGCACAGGTATGCCTCGGTGTTGAGGGAGCCGCCCATGAGGTCTTCCATGAAGGTGGAGTGTTCGGCGTTGTCGTGGACGTGCTTGGTGCTTTCCTTCAGGCGTGCAGAGAAGCGTTCCTGGGTGGTTTCGGGGGCGGTAATAGTCATGGTGAGTTCCTAAAGTGGCTTGTGGGTGAACAATAAATGTTTTAGTGACACGATGTCACCAAAACCTGTTAATGACATATTGTCACCAAAAACCGGTTTTGGCAATAGCTCTCACAAAAAATTTGCTAAGGTAAACCTCATACACAAGTCACCCTAGGCATTAAGTTACACAAACATAGGCTAATAGGGCTAGACTTGATACGAACACCACAATCACAAAATTCAAGGAGACACCGAATGTCTACCCCCTCTCTCACCAAGCGCACTTGGGCGTTCTTGGCTTCGGCAACCATCGGCCTCAGCGGCGTCGCTGGCGTACCCGCAGCCTTCGCAGTTGAAACCAACTCCCACGTCAGCGCCGGTGAGGTAACCGCAGCCTCAGAGCAGAGCCTGCAGGACGTCACCGTCAACTGGGGCCTGAAGAAGTCCTTCCGCTCCTACATCAACGGTCCCTTCTCCCAGGGCTCCCAGGAACTGACCGGCGTCACCACCAACGAAGACGGCTCCTACCACTTCACCTCCGCCGAAGGCACCGTAGCCAACGGCGAATACTCGGTCACCTTCACCGGCTCCTCGATTCACTACACCGCACACCACGGCCTGCTGGAAGTCATCATCTCCGACCTCTCCGTCACCATTAAGGACGGCGTGGGCACCGTGCGCGCCAACGTTCAGTCGCGCCCCTACAACGGCAACACCACCCCGAACGACCTGGTCGAAACCAAGAACATGACCCTCGGCACTTTCAACGCCTCCGGCCTGAAGGTTGAAGGTAACACCATCACCCTGCCCAGCGTTGACGAGGAAAACGGCACCCGCGTCAAGCTTTCCGAAGAGGCAACCGGCGCCTTCGCGGGCTTCTACAAGGCAGGTCAGGAGCTGGATGCGCTCGGCTTCTCCGCAACCATCGTGACCAAGGAAGCACCCGCGCCGAGCCCTGAGCCCAGCACTGAACCCAGCGCCAAGCCGACTGCTGCGCCGACCGCAGAGCCTTCCTCCGCACCGACCAGCGAGGCACCCAAGCCCGCAGACCCCAAGCCTGCAGAGCCCACTTCTGCAGCACCGAGCGCAGCTCCCACCTCCGCGGCACCCTCCTCCCCCGCCGCAACCACCGAGCCCAAGCGTGAAGAAAAGGTCACCGGCAACGTCGTCGAGTCCGGCACCCTCAGCTGGGATATCCGCGAGTCCTTCCTGAAGTACCTGACCGGCTTCGCGCACGGCTCCGTGAACGTTGAGGGCATGGAGAAGACCGCAGCTGGCGGCTTCAAGTACACTCAGGCATCCGGCGTGTACAACCCCGAGACCAAGACCGGTCAGATCAACTTCGCGGGCACCGCAGAGTTCACCGGCCACAACGGTCAGCTCAAGAGCACCATCAAGAACATGCGCCTGGTCGTCGTCAACGGCAAGGGCACCCTGGTCGCTGACGTTGACGCGCTGACCCGCGACGGTAAGTCCGTTTCTAAGACCGGCCTGGCTATCGCCGAGGTGGACCTCTCCGGCGCGAGCGTGAAGGACGGCGTCTTCTCGGCGCAGAACGCAGCAGTCGCGCTCACCGCTGAAGGTTCCGAGGTGCTCTTCGCGGGCCAGTACCGCGGTGCCGACAACGCCATGGCACCGCTGAGCTTCTCCGTAAAGCTCAGCGAGCAGACCGCAGAGAACACCGTTGAGGTTCCCCGCGTCTCTGAGAACAAGTCCTCCGATAACAAGGGTTCTGAGAACGGCTCCTCCGATAACAGCTCCTCGAACTCCTCCGATAACTCCGGCGCTAACGGCTCCGGTTCTAATGGTTCGGCAGGCACCTCCGGCAGCGTCTCTAACGGCGGTTCCTCCTCGAACGGTTCTGTCAGCAACAACCCGGCACAGCCTGTCTGCGTACCCGTCACCCGCACCCGCGAGGTGCAGGAGCAGGGCGCGTCCGACGGCACCATTAAGAGCGCAAACCTTGGCTGGGGCGTGCGTGATTCCTTCCGCAACTACGTGCGCGGCGGCATCGCGAACGGTAGCTGGGAGCTGAACGGCACCTCCTACTCTTCGGATGCGTTCAACTGGTCTAACGGTACCGGCACTTTCAAGGGCGGTAAGGGTTCCATCTCCTTCAGCGGTTCGGTTCGTTTCACCGGTCACCACGGCATTCTGGACACCACCATTGCGAACCCGCGCCTTGAGATTAACGGCAATTCCGGCACTCTCTACGCAACCATGAACAGCAATGACCCCTCCGGCAAGGCAACTAACTACGGTGAGGTGGCACTGCTGAAGGTGGATCTTTCGGGTCTGCAGAGCTCCTCTGACGCTGTGAGCGTCAACGGTGCGGCAACCACCCTGACCGCTGAGGGCGCGAAGGCGTTCGCTGGCTTCTACGATGCCGGTAAGGACATGGCTCCGCTGAGCTTCTCCGCGGCGATTAACGGCGCGAAGACCACCACCAAGACCGTGTCCGAGACCGTCTACGAGGGTGAGGGTTGCGACCCGGTCACCGGTAAGCCTCTGGCTTCCACCGGCGCCTCCGGTGTTGAGGGCACCCTGGTTGCAGGCTTCATCGCTGTTGCAGCCGGCGCGGGTACCGTCGTGTACACTCGCCGCCGAAAGAAGGCATAACGGCACCTCACGAGGATGCCCACACTGTCGGCTCGCCTGTGAGACTCAATCACGAGGTTCACCGGTGAGCCGACACGGTCCGTGCGGGGGTGCAGATTTTCACTGCACCCCCGCTTCAGATGCCAGGTTTTACCCCGGCGCCTACCCCAGTTTTCCTAACTCCCTTTTTTCTGTGAGACGACGATGTTTTCTTCCCTTTCTTCTTCTGCCCTGAACCGCCGCGATGCAGTGAAGTATGCGGCATTCTCCATCACTTCCGCGTTCCTGCTGAGCTCTTGCGGTGTGGGTACTCAGAACCCGGCCGCTTCTTCAAGTGCTTCGCAGGCTGTGGTGGATGAGCAGAGCACCCGCACCGTTTTGGAGAACCTTGCCGATCAGTTGCGTTCTTCTATTGCCCCTGATCAGAAGGCTCTGCGCGGCCCCAATAGCGCCGCAGATACCCCCGAAATTCAGCCGATGGTCGATACCCCCACTCCGGCTTTCCCGGTGACGTTCAAGGATTTCAACGGCACCGAGGTGACCGTTAAGTCCGCTGACCGTGTGCTGGCACTGGACCTGTACGGCACTCTGGCTCAGCAGATGATTGCGCTGGGTCTGGGCGGTCGCCTGGTCGGTCGTGTCACCTCCTCGACGGAGCAGTCGCTGGCTCATCTGCCGCTGGTGACCCAGAACGGTCACGACCTGAACGCTGAGGCGATTCTGGCGACCTCCCCGGACCTGGTGCTGTGGGATAAGAGCAACGGCCCGATTGAGATTGTGGATCAGCTGCGCGCTGCGGGCGTGACCGTGGTGGTCTTCGATCATGAGCGTCGTATGGATAAGATCATTCCGCAGCTCAAGGCTGTTGCGCAGGCACTTGGTGTTCCGGAGGCGGGCGAGCAGGTTGCTGCCCGCGTGCAGAAGGACCTGGATTATGCTCTGCAGGTGCTCAAGGACGTCGCCCCGAAGGGTGCACAGCAGGTGTCGTTCGCGTTCCTGTACGTGCGCGGTACCGCTGGCGTGTTCTTTGTGCTCGGCAAGGGTTCGGGCGCTGACGATTTGATTCAGGCTATTGGCGGCAAGGATGTGGCGTCTGAGCAGAACGCGACGAATATTATTCCGGCGACCAGTGAGGCGCTGGTGAAGCTGAACCCGGATGTCATTCTGACCATGAGCGGCGGCATTAAGTCCACCGGCGGTTTGGATGGTTTCTTGGCTCGCCCGGGTGTGGGTGAGACGACTGCCGGTAAGAATAAGCGCATTATCGATATGGGTGACGGCCAGATTCTGTCCTATGGCCCGAATACTCCGGCGGTGCTTTTGTCGCTGGCTAAGGCTGCGTACTCGACTCCTGCGGGGGGCCAGTAGTGGCTACCGTAAAGAGTGCGGCGGGTGCGCGGGATTATCGTGCGTCGCGTCGGCGTCGTGCCGGTCTGACGTTTACGTTTTTGGCGGTGGCACTGTGCGTTGTGATGGTTCTGTCTGCGGGTTTGGGTCAGTACAATATCCCGACTGATCAGGTGGTTGCTTCTGTGGGCCGCCGCCTGGGTCTTGCGCCGGAGAACCCGGCGATGCAGCTGGCGGATAGCACTCTGTGGAATATCCGTTTCCCGCGTGTGCTGTTGGGCGTGCTGGTGGGTGCCGCTTTGGGTACTTCCGGTGCGGTGATGCAGTCGGTGTTTGGTAACCCGTTGGCTGAGCCGGGCGTGATTGGTGTTTCCTCGGGTGCGGCGGTTGGCGCGTGTTTGTCGATTGTTTTGAACCTGCAGTTCTTCGGTATTTTCACGACTCCTGCATTCGCGTTTGTGGGTGCGTTGGCGGCTACTGCGCTGGTGTATTTCCTGTCGCGTTCTTCGGGTCGTGCGAAGGTCCTGTCGATGATTTTGACGGGTATTGCGGTGACCGCGGTGGCGAATGCGATTATTGCGTTCCTCATGTTTATTGCTGATACGACGAGCCGCGATCAGATTGTGTTCTGGCAGATGGGTTCGCTGAACGGTTCCACATGGAAGGCTGTGGCGAGCGTGTGGCCGGTTATTCTGATCGGCTTGGTAGCGTGTTTTGTGATGGCTTCTTCGCTGGATGTTCTGGCGTTGGGTGAGCGTGCGGCGCAGCATTCGGGTGTGAACGTGGAGCGCCTACGTGCGGTGTCTATTGCGGCGACGGCTTTGTTGACGGGTGCTGCGGTGGCGTATGCGGGCATTATTGCGTTTATTGGTCTGATTATCCCTCACCTGTTGCGCATGATTTTGGGTCCGTCGAATCGTGTGTTGTTGCCGGCTTCGGCCTTGGGTGGCGCGCTGTTGATTGCGCTGTCTGATTTGGGTGCGCGTACGCTGGTTCCTTTTGCTGATTTGCCGATTGGTATTTTTACGGCTTTGGTGGGCGGCCCGACGTTCTTCGTGTTGTTGCGTCGTTCCCTGGGCCAGGGCGGAGGTGCTTCGTGAGTGAGTTGTTGAGCCTGTACGGTGTGTGTTTTAACGCTGGTGGGCGTCAGATTTTGAATGATGTGTCTCTGTCGGTTGCTGCGGGCGAGGTTGTGTCGCTGATTGGTCCTAATGGTGCCGGTAAGTCGACTCTGTTGGGTGTGATTGCTGGTGATATTGCGCCCAGTGGCGGTGAGATTCTGTTGGATGGCGCCCCTCTGGGTTCAATTCCTGCCCGTCAGATGGCGCGTCAGCGTGCGATGCTGTTGCAGAAGTTGAATGTGGCGTTTTCGTACACGGTGCATGAGGTGGTTCAGATGGGCCGTACCCCGTGGAAGGGCACGGAGCGCGCTGAAGAGGATGACGCCGTGGTTGCTTCGATGATGGAGCGTACGTCGGTGACTCATTTGTCGGATCGCGATATTACGACCCTGTCCGGTGGTGAGAGTGGTCGTGCGCATTTGGCGCGTGTGTTTGCTCAGCAGACTCCGCTGATTCTTTTGGATGAGCCGACTGCGGCGTTGGATATTACGCATCAGGAGCAGACGTTGCGGGTGAGCCGTGAGTTGGCTGCTGAGGGTGCTGCGGTGTTGACGGTGCTTCATGACTTGGATGTGGCGGCTGCGTATTCTGACCGTATGGTGTTGTTGCGTGGTGGTGAGGTGGTTGCTTCGGGCACCCCTGAGCAGGTGTGTTCGGCGGAGTTGTTGTCTGAGGTGTATCAGCATCCGATTGAGGTGTTGAGGCATCCGGTGACGAATCGTTTGTTGATTCTGCCGGAACGCTGAGTCTGCTAGCGCGCTGAGTCTGCTGGCTTACTGGTTTTACAGGGGCGTTAGCGAACCATCCGCAAACACTTTCCACCTCAAAACATGCCAGTATTCGCATATATTAAATCTCCGTTCTGGAATGACTGTAAATATCAGTTCATTACAGGGCGGAGATTATCTTTATCCCCTCCTGCACGGATACACTGAAAGGTAATGTCCGCAATACTGAACTCTATTCAGTTCAGCATTCCATCCATTCGAGAAAGAGACCCCCGCATGGATCCTCAGCAGAAAACGGCAGCGCCTGCCGTTGCCGGCTACATTCCCGAATATTCTGAAACACCGCATAGCGGATCTTTCGATATTGCCCAGCACGGTTTGAGCAGCGATGATGTTGCTCGCCTGACTGCTGAAGGTAGGGTCAATACCCAGAATAATAAGTCTTCTCGCACGCTGTGGAGCATTATGCGTGCGCACCTGTTCACGGTCTTCAACTTTGTGTTGGGTGCCTGTGGTGCCGTGGTGATCATGTACCAGCGTTGGGCTGATTTGCTCTTCCTGGGGGCTGTTATCGCTAACGTGGTGATTGGTTTTGTGCAGGAGTACAAGGCGAAGCTTGAGCTGGACCGCATCTCCCTGCTGGACCGCTCCCCCGCTACTGCCGTGCGTGACGGTAAGAGCGTTGAGGTTCCGATGGAGCAGCTGGTTGAGGGTGACGTTGTCATCCTCAAGCGCGGCGATCAGGTTCCGGCGGATGCTGTTGTGCTCACCTCCGATTCTTTGGAGCTGGATGAGTCCCTGCTGACCGGTGAGAACGACCCGATTGCTAAGCGCCCCGGCGATATGGTGCTGTCGGCGTCGAGTGTGCTGGGTGGTACCGGCCGCGTCCTGCTCTCTCACGTGGGTGCGAATTCTCGTGCAAGCAAGATTTCTGATGAGGCGCGCCAGTTCTCGCGTATTCAGTCTGAGCTGCGTGATGCGTTGAACCGTGTGGTCCGCTGGATTACGGTGGGTCTTGCGATCATTATTCCTGTGGTGTCGTGGGGTCAGATTCAGGCGGCTGGTGGCCTGGAGACCGTGCAGCAGAACCACCTGTGGGAGCAGGTTTCTATTGCTGTGGTGTCCTCGGTTGCTTCGATGATTCCGCAGGGTCTGGCGCTGATGACTACTCTGGCGTTTGCGGCGGCGGCTGTGGCGCTGGGTCGTAAGCACAACATCCTGGTGCAGGAGCAGCCTGCGGTTGAGGTTCTGGCTCGTGTGGATGTGGTCTGCTTCGATAAGACCGGCACCCTGACTGAGGGTGGCGTGATTTTTGATTCGGTGCGCCCGCTGGACACCGTTGCTGAGGCTGAGGGCCCGGATGCTGACTCGGCGGAGCACACTTCTTGGCGTGCTTCTCTGCCTGCCGGTTGGAATGAGGCGCTGGCGTGGTTTGGTCACGATGAGAACGCGAACCCGACCGCTGCAGCTCTGACCGGTGGCTTCCCGGATGCTTCTTCGGCGTCGGTGAGCGGTATTGTGCCGTTCTCCTCGGCTCTGCGTTTTAGCGCGATTGAGTTTAAGGATTCGGGCGCGTGGCTTCTGGGTGCTCCGGAGGCGCTTCTCGCCAAGGGCACCGCTGAGCGTGAGCGTGCCGCCGAGCTGGCGGCGCTGGGTCTGCGCACGATGGTTTTGGCGCATGCTTCTGCGGTGGTTCGCAATGAGAAGGATGAGCCGATCCAGAAGATCCCGTCGGATGCTACCCCGGTTCTGTTCGTGATTTTCCGTGAGAATGTGCGAGCGGATGCGCCTGAAATTGTGGAGTATTTCCACCGTCAGGGTGTGACTCTGAAGGTCTTCTCGGGTGATAACCCGTTCACTGTGGCTGCGGCTGCGAAGACTGCGGGCATGGATACTTCTGCGGGCGCGGTTGATGCGTCGACTCTGCCTGAGAACGGTCCGGAGCTTGCTGAGGCTGCGGCTACTCACAATATTTTCGGTCGTGTGTCGCCCGAGCAGAAGAAGAACATGGTGATTGCTCTGAAGGAGCGCGGCCATGTGGTGGCGATGACCGGTGATGGCATTAATGACGCTCTGGCGCTTAAGCATGCAAGCTTGGGTATTGCGATGGGTAACGCTGCTCCGGCGACGAAGGCTGTTTCTCGCCTGGTTCTTTTGGACGGTAAGTTCTCGTCTCTGCCGGCTGCGCTGGAGCAGGGCCGTCAGGTCATTACGAACATTGAGATGGTGGCGAACCTGTTCTTGACGAAGACTGGCTTCGCGATTCTTCTGGGCGTTCTGTTCAGCCTCTTCGGTTTGACCTTCCCGTTCTTGCCGCGTCAGTACTCGACTGCGGACTTCTTGATTGTGGGTGCGTCGTCCTTCGCGTTGACTCTGTTGCCGAATTCGCGCCGTTATGTGCCGGGCTTCTTGCGCCGCGTGCTGAATTACACGGTTCCGAACTCGATTATTGTGGTTGCGATGCTGTTGGCGGTGACGTTCACGGCTCGCGGCATGGGTGTTGAGGATATCCGTCAGGTTCAGACGGCTTCGTTCATTACCCTGGTGATGATGGGTCTGTGGAACTTGGCTGCGGTGGCTCGTCCGTTCAACCGTGCTCGTGTTCTGCTGTTTGGTGCGTTGCTTGCGGTGTTCTTCGCGGCGTTGTTCGTGCCGATTCTGGTGGAGTACCACCAGTTCGTTACTGTGCTTCCGCATCTGCTGTGGACGGCTCTGGGTGCCGGTGCTCTGGGTGCCGCGCTGATTGAGGTGAATGCGCATCGTAACCGCCGTTGGCAGAAGCGTAATTACCCTGAGTTGGAGGTTGCTCCGCTGAATTTCTTCCCGGCTAAGTAGTTAGTCGGAAAGGTAGCTACTTCGGTAGCGTGTGGGCCCCGTATCTTGTGGATGCGGGGCCCTTCCGCGTCTTCATGAGCGCCGTCTTCGAAAGTGCCCGGTCCGGGGCGTATCTGGGCGTACCGGAGGGCTCTGGGACCCTGCCTAGGCTTTGCCTGAGCCCTGCTGGATTTCCAGCCGGGAGGCTCCCCGCAGTCAGCGCCGAGAGCGTGTCTCAGCTATTCTCAGCTATCACTTGGGTGAAACATTTAACAGCTTCTGATAGCTTTTGCCTCTCACCTTGCTCTTAACCTGGGAAAACCCTTAGAGTTACAGGGAACTATTTGAGAAGGGAAACCTTCTTCAGGGTTGTTACTGGTTTGGCAGGCAAGACCTGAGTTACTCAACACCGTATGGGACGGCAGCATATATCTGCCGAGAATCCCCTCTATTTGCTGTACCGAAGCTCCATAGTGGGCACGAGTGTAGTGCTTCCGGTGGTCGAGAGACTCGGGTCTTTTGTGTTTTCTGGACGTGTTTTCCGGGGCTTTTCGGCTACCGCAGCGTCAGGTAGGCACAGCCTCCGGCAACAACCGCATAGACATTGACCGCATATCTAAGGAAGTATCGTGAATAACCGCGAACTTGGCGAGAAGATTCTTGACGGCCTGGGTGGCCCCGAGAACATCGCGCACATTACTCACTGTGCAACCCGCCTTCGTGTCACTCCTGTGTCTAACGATGCAGTGCAGAACAAGAAGATTGAGGGCCTGCCCGGCGTTCTCTCTGTGATTGAGCAGTCCGGCCAGACTCAGGTTGTTCTGGGCGATCGCGTTGAGGCTGTGTACAACGAAATCAACGCTCTGCCTTCTATGTCCGGCCACGCTGAGGGTGACACCAAGGTTGAGGCTGAGGGCAAGAAGTCCGGCTGGCTTACCAACGTCTTCGACGTTCTGTCTGACTCCTTCCGTCCTCTGCTGTGGGCACTTCTGGGTACCTCGATGATTCTGACCCTGATTGTGTTCCTGCAGCAGCTGGGCTTCTTCGGCCAGTACACTGACTTGACCGGTCAAAGCGTGAACATCGACATCATTAACGGTGCTCGTGTGGCTGACCCGGAGGCTGCTAAGGCTCTGAACACCCAGTGGATGCAGCAGTTCGCTTTCTGGTACATCCTGAAGGCTGCTTCGCTGTCGGTTCTGAACTTCATGCCCATCATGCTGGGTGCTACCGCTGCTAAGCGTCTGGGCGCGAACATGTGGGTTGGTGCGGCTATCCCCGCTGCACTGATGACCGGTACCTTCACCGATCTGACTGCTCTGGCTGACAAGACCACTAAGATTCTGAACGTTCCGTTCTTTGGTCTGGATCTGCCGCTGTACGCATTCAGCTACACCGGTCAGGTCTTCCCCCCGCTGCTGGCTGTTGCTCTGCTGGCTCCGTTTGAGCGCTTCCTGAAGAAGGTTATTCCTTCGATGCTGCAGATGGTGTTTGTACCGATGATTTCGGTCATCGTTCTGGTTCCGGTGACCGCGTTCCTGGTTGGCCCCATCGGTATCGGTGTTGCTATGGGTATCTCTGACTTCCTGAAGATGGTTAACGACCAGGCTCCGGCTCTGGTTGGTGCTCTGATTGCTGGCCTGTACCTGTTCATGGTTCCGCTGGGTCTGCACTGGCCGCTGAACGCTGTCATGATTAACAACCTGCAGACCATGGGTACTGACTTCATTCAGTCCCCGATGGGTGCATACAACTTCGCTGTGTTCGGTGTTGTGACAGGTGTGGCTATTAAGGCTAAGCACGACCGCGAGCTGCGCCAGACCGCTGTTGGTGCGTCGATGTCCGGTCTGCTCGGTGGTATTTCTGAGCCGTCCCTGTACGGTGTTGTGCTCCGTTACAAGCGCGTGATTCCGATTATTCTGGTTCCCGCTGTTATTGGTGGTGCTACCATTTCCTTCCTGGGCGTTAAGTCCTACGCGTTCGCGTTCACTTCGCTGCTGTCGATTCCGGCTATGCAGCCCTCGTACCTGTACGTGATTGGTCTGGCTATTGCGTTCTTCGGCGCTATGACCGGTGTTCTGCTGTTCGGTTACGAGTCGAAGGCTGACGCTGTAAGGCACGCTGCGGAGCGTAAGGCTGAGGATGCTGAGGCCGCTCCCAAGGCTGAGGCTGTTGCTGCTAAGGCTGCTCCGGCTGCTGCCGCTACTGCGACCGCCGCTGCTGCACCCGCTGCTTCCGCCGGTGAGGTCATTGAGCTGCACGCTCCCATTGAGGGTACTGCTGTTGCTCTGTCTGATGTTCCGGACCCGATTTTCGCTGCTGGCAAGCTGGGCGAGGGTGTGGCTATTGAGCCGACCGGTACCACTGTTGTTGCTCCCGCAGCCGGTAAGGTTGCTGCAACCTACCCCTCGGGCCACGCTGTGGGTCTGAAGCTGGAGAACGGTATTGAGCTGCTGATTCACGTTGGTCTGGATACCGTGAACCTGGACGGTAAGGGCTTCAGCGTGAAGGTTGCTAAGGGCGATGTTGTTGCTGCTGGCGACGCTCTGATTGAGTTCGATCCTGAGGTTATCAAGGAGGCGGGTTACCCGCTGATTACCCCGGTTATCGTGACCAACACCCGCAAGTTCGCTGAGGTTAAGGGTCTGCCGGGCGTTGCTCACCAGAACCTGAGCACTGTCCTGAAGGTGACCACTAAGTAGTTCGCTTTCTAGGCTCTAAGGGGCCCCACCATTGTGGTGGGGCCCCTTTCCTTTATACCCTGCTTCCTGATGTGCTGTTTCCTGATGTGCTGTTTCCTGATGTGCTGATTCTTTGGGCAGGGTTTGCTGGGGTTTAGGCACTAGCCGGGGGGGGTATTTCTGCTAATGTAAGAATACGCTCAACAAGGAAGTTCTCAGGTGATATGGAGTACGATGATGTCTTCTGATACTAGGACGTGGGATACCGGAGTGTGGGAAGAGCAGCAAAAAGAGCTACGCGCTCTTTCTCCTGTTCGGCGGCTGATGCGCCGGCTCAATCTTGAGGCGCTCGTCTACGAGTCCGCGCCGTTTCCGGTTCTGTTGCGTAAGCTCTCCGCGCTGATTCCAGCGTGCCTTCTGTGGTGGGTTATCTACGAGCCGCACCGGCTTGCTTCCTCCACCAGCCTCCCCGAGGGTACTCACGCTATTACGTTGCTCCCCGGAGCCTGGGGTGACCCCGCTACGGGGGCTTATGGAGGTCTTCCTGAGCTGCCGGGGGTCCTCGTGCGCTGGGTGCTGTGCATCGCGGCAATGGTGGCTGTCGTTCATGTCTGTGGCGTCAAGGCGAAGGGGCAGAGCTTCACCATTCCTCACGATGCGCGTTCACGGTTGATTGCTCTGATGCAGGCTCTGGGCATTTTCGGTGCTTTTGCGCTGGTCGTCTGGATTGAGTACATGATGACTCCGCTGACCCTCATGTTTGAAACCGTGTACGCGGGCCCCACCGCAGCCTATAGCGGCGACGGCATGATTCCCCTGCACCTGTTCCTGTCCTCGTCGTTGAGCGCTATTTTCTTGGGCTATTTCTGCGTGAACATTCTTGCCTCGCTGAATATCCCCGGGTACCTGGGCATCCCCGCAATTATTTACGTGGGGGCGCTTCCTTGGGCTCAGGCGGAGCGGCACCAGTTCACGTTGGCGCTGGCGTGGGTCATTGCGGTGACGCTGGTGAGTTGGCTTGTGCGCGGCATGTGGGGCACTCTGCTCGCCTGCGTGGGCTATTCTCTCTGGATTGTGCTGGTGGCAACCAGCGGTGATCCTTTTGACCTGTCCGCCAATATGAGCCGTGTGCTCGTGATTTTGGGTTTCCCGCTGGCGTTTATCGTTGCTGGAGGCGGCATTTACCGCATCTTCTATCTGCGGCAGAACCCGAAGATGCTGAGGTACCTGCAGGAGCGTGCCCTGTACCTGGGCGAGTGGTAGCAGCCAGTTAGAGTGGCGCTCCCCTAGTTTTTGTAATTACATATCCCGCTAATGTATCCAGCTAAAGGACGCAGAACAAGCGGGACAGAAAAATCCCGGGCACTCTCTCGTGAGAGTACCCGGGATTTCGAGTCCTACAGGACGACTAGAGCGTTACCGCAAGCGGTACTACTCCTGCCAGCCAACGTTGACCCAGTAGTCAGCGCTGGTGTAGCTCTGCTTGAACAGGGACGGACCGTAGTTCGCAACCTTAGCCTTGACAGCGGCGTACATCGGGCCGTTTGCGTAGGGCAGGTACACTGCGACCTTCTCGTAGTAGAGCTTCTCCGCCTCGTTAGCGATCTTGATGCGCTCGTCTTCCTTCTCGGTGTTCTGCAGCTTCTCGATGAGCTTATCAACTTCGGGGTCACCGACTCCGAACACCTCGGTGGTGAAGAAGTAGGGTGCCGAGGAAGCCAGGTCGGGCAGAACGCCCCAACCGGTGAAGATTGCTTCGTAGCTCTTTTGGCCGAGCACGGAGTTGGAGTTCGACTGCGGCTGGTTGTCAGCGCTCAGGCGGATACCTGCGGACTTCAGCTGCTGCTCCAGAATCTGGTAGACCGCCTGGTAGACAGCCTCGGAACCGAAGGAGGTCAGAGCGAAGCCAGCAACCTTGCCGTTCTTAGCGTAGTAGTCGCCGGACTTGGAGTAGCCTGCGGCCTCCAGGATCTTAGCGGCTGCCTGTGCACCGGTGTCACCAGCGTAGTTGTTCTGGTAACCCTTCTGGAACGGCATCGCGATGATGGAGCCGGGCAGCGGCTCGGTCCAGCCGAGCTGCGAGAAGTATGCCTTAGCGATCTGCTCGCGGTCCACAGAAGCAAGGATTGCGCGGCGCAGTGCCAGGTCCTCGATGCGCTTGGGGTTCAGCTGAATGATGTTGACGTTGGTGTTCTGGCTCTGGCGAATCTCGGTGCCTGCCTGGCCCTTCACAGCGTTGTAGCTGGTTGCGCCCACGAAGGTGAAGGCGTCCAGTTCGCCGTTCTTGAAGCTTGCGCGGATTGCTTCGGAGTCCATCTGACGCCAGATGATGCGGTCCAGGATCGGCTTCTCGCCCCACCACTTGTCGTTCTTGACCAGGGTGAGAACCTTCTGGGAGGAGTTCCACTCGCCAACCTTGAAGGGGCCAGCCCAGTACTGGTCGAGGGGCTTGTCAACGAAGCCTTCGTTGAAGAGGTTGACGTCTTCCAGTGCGGGGTGGATTGCGAAGGCGCACAGACCCTCGGAGGGGTAGTACGGAGCCTTCATGGTGACCTTGACGTGGAAGTTGTCGCCGTCCACAGCCTCGATGCTCTCAACCTGCTGCCACATGGTGTTGTCGGTGATGTGGTAGGGGTTGTCGGTGGTTGCGCGGTAGACCTTCCACACGGCGCGAACAGCGTTCACGTCCATGGGGGTGCCGTCGTTGAAGGCAGCCTTGGGGTTGATCTTGAAGGTCGCGGTCTGCACACCATCGACGGTCTCGGTCTTGTGCTCGGTGCAGAACTCGGGGTTGAGGGTGCCTTCGCCTTCGGGGCTCATGGTGTAGAAGCCCATCACGGCGGGAATGTTACAGGGTGCCAGAGCGTCCAGGTTGCTGGAGGTGTAGCCGCTCTGGGTCTGCAGGTTGAAGTTCGGGCCCAGGGCGGTAGCCGCGAGGGTCAGGGTGCCACCCTGCTTGAGAGAGGAACGGTCCTGCTTGTTGACCTGAAGGTTCTTCAGAATATCTTCAGCGTTGTTAGCGGCGCTACCGCCAACCTTTTCCTTCGAGCTGCCGCAGGCAGCCAGTAGACCAACGGTGCCGAGGGCAACGGTGCCGGTCAGGAGGGTACGGCGAGAGACAGACATGCTCTTCATGGAATTTCTCCTAGAGTATTCGCAGTGTTGTGGAGGCGGTACGCGAACGGTGCGTAACCCACACTCCAACCCGGCGGGAGGACAGTCTCTGCCGGGGTTGCGGGCAGAATGCCCACATTTGTTTTAAGTATATCCGTGCGACTCTCTTAGGAACGGGAAAGCGGCGTGCTACAGAAGGTTTTAATCCTTTTGTAACACGCCGCTGTAGCGCTTTTACCCCTTATGGAGTGTGTGAGCGGTGCTCAACGCTTAGTTTTGCTTCTCCCAACCGACGTTGATCCATACGTTCGGGTTGTAGTAGGGCAGGCCGAAGAGCATGGGGCCGTAGTTCGCCAGGCCCTTACGGCACGCCTTGAAGTTCGGGCCGTTGTGGGTGGGCACGTAGATGGCGACCTCGTCCAGGTGGCGCTTCTCCAGCTCGTTCATGATCTTGAGCTGTTCCTTCGGGTCCTCGGTGGACATCATGGTTGCTGCCAGCGAGTCCAGATCCTTACCGTGACCGTTGTTGGTCTCGGAGATGTAGAAGTAGTTCGCCGCATCCACCGGGGAGGTGGTGATGCCGTAGCCACCGGTCTTAATCGCGAAGTTCTTCGAGGAGATGATGCTCGACATTTCAGAGGCACCGTGGTTCTCGATGGTCAGTTCAACGCCGATTTCCTTCATCTGCTGGACGAGGAACTGCGCGGTGGAGCTGACAACCGGGTCGCTACCGAAGGTGATGACCGGGTAGGAGACCTTAGCGCCGTCCTTGGTGTAGTAGTCACCGGACTTGGTGTAGCCTGCGTCCTCAAGGATCTTGGTAGCGACGTCCTTGCCGAGCTTGGTCGGGTAGTTGTCCTGGTAGCCTTCCTGCATGGGCAGCATGCACATGGAGCCGGGCAGGGTTTCCTTCCAGCCGAGCTTCTCGTAGCGCAGCTTCTGCAGCTGCTCACGGTTGAGGGCTGCAACGAATGCGCGGCGGACGGGCAGGGGCACCTTTTCGGGGTTGATTTCGTAGTTGCCCACGCTGAGAGCGCTACCCTTGCGAATGTCGGTGTTTGCCACGCCGGAGAGCTCGTTGTAGGAGCTGAGGGTGCTGGCATCCACGTAGTCGATTTCGCCGTTCTTGTAAGCTGCCTGCTCTGCCTGGGAACTCATTTCACGCCAGGTGATGCGCTCAAGAGCGGGCTTCTGGCCCCACCACTTCTCGTTGCGGACGACGGTGAGCACCTTGGAGGAGGAGTTCCACTCGCCGACCTTGAAGGGGCCTGCCCAGTACTGGTCGAGGGGCTTGTCGTTCAGGCCGTCGTTGAAGAATTTGGGATCGGCGAATGCCGGGTGCAGGAACGAGGTGAAGCTGCCTTCGATGGGGTACCAGGGCTTGGACATGGTGACCTTCACGTGGCGGGTATCGCCGTCCACAGCCTCGACGCTTGCGACCTGTTCCCAGATGGGCGAGGGGGTGATCTGGTAGTCCGAACCGGATGCCGCGGCGGTGTAGATGGTCTGGTAGCTCTTGACGGCGTTCACGTCGATGGGGGTACCGTCGTTGAAGGCTGCCTTGGGGTTGATCTTGAAGGTCACGGTCTGCACGCCGTCAACGGTTTGCGCCTTGTATTCGGTGACGTAGTCCTTGTTCATGTGCGACTCGCCGCGGAAGTCAGCGTAGAAGCCGCCGGTGAAGGCAGAGTTGATAGCCGCCTGAATATTCAGGTTACCGGCGGTGTAGCCGTTGGTGTTGAGGATGTTGAAGTTCGGGCCGATGCCATCAGCGCTCAGTCGCAGCTCGCCGCCGTCCTTGAGGGCGGAGCGATCCTTCTCGTTGTAGGAGACTGCCTTGGACAGGTCGTCACCGGCAGAGAGAGCGCTGGTTTCGTTCTTGGAGGAGTTGCCGCCGCAGGCTGCGAGCAGGCCGACGGTACCCAGGGCAACGGTGCCGGTGAGCAGGGTACGACGGTTGAGAGTGAAAGTGGTCATTAGTTTTCCTCGGTTAGGTGAGATGCTGAATTTTTGTACGCGGGGGAACACAACCCGCACATCTTTGTGACAGCACGCACATTTTGCATTGAGATTAGTATACACACATTTCCCACGCACTATGACCTAGTTCACCGTTTTAGGGAAAATATTTCAGCCAATCCCCGAAACCACCCCACCACAAACCCTCCATCAAAAACACAGAAAAGCCCCGCAGTACCCCGCCGCTGAGGCGGAATACCGCGGGACTTCACCCTCCAGAGCCTTATACCGGCGCCTCCGAAAATTCAGAAACTACCGAATAGGAATCCAGAAAATTAACATGTGGCTTTAGTTCTGCCAACCCACATTGACCCAGCGCTTGGGGTCGGTGTAGCTGGTTGCGAAGAGGGAAGGACCGTAGTTAGCCAGCTTCTCCTTCACAGCTACGTAGCTGGGGCCGTTAGCGTAGGGGAAGTAAATAGCGACCTTCTCCATGTGCTGCTTCTCAGCCTCAGCAGCCATCTTCAACTGCTCCTCGTGGGATTCCTTCTCGTAAATGGAGGCAATGTACTTATCCAGCTCAGGATCGCCCACACCCTCGTTGATTTCGCTGGTGTAGAAGTACTGAACGCTGTCTGCGGGGTCAGCACCAATACCCCAACCGGAGAAGGCGCAGTCGTACTGCTTAGAGCCCATCACGGAGTTGAACTGGGACTGCGGCTGGTTGTCCTGCTCGAGCTTAATACCTGCTGCCTTGAGCTGCTGCTCGAGGTTCTGGAACTGAGCCAGGGAGGTTGCATCCGAACCGAAGTAGGTGATGGAGAAGCCTGCAGTCTTACCGTCCTTGGCGTAGTAGTCGCCATTCTTGGAGTAGCCTGCTGCTTCCAGGATCTTTGCCGCAGCCTCGGGGCCGGGGTTAGAAGGCATAGCGTCCTGGTAGCCCTTCTGGAAGGGCATAGCAATCATGGAGCCGGTCAGGGGCTCTTCCCAGTTGATCTGGCCGAACTTGACCTTAGCCAGCTGAGAGCGGTCAACCGCGGCGAAGACTGCACGGCGCAGGGCGGTGTCGGTCACGCGGGTCGGGTTGAACTGCAGGTTGATCACGCCGACGCTCTGGCCGGAGCGAATCTGGACACCGGGCTGACCCTTGACGGCGTTGTAGGTTGCCAGGCCAGCAAAGCCGATGCTGTCCAGCTCGCCGTTCTTGAACGCTGCGCGCTCTGCTTCGTCGCCCATTTCGCGCCAGATGATGCGATCCAGCAGAGGCTTCTCGCCCCACCACTTGTCGTTGGGCACGAGGGTGAGGGTCTTAGCCGAAGAGTTCCACTCGCCAATCTTGAAGGGGCCGGACCAGTACTGATCCATGGGCTTGTTCACGAAGCCGTTATTGAAGAGCTCCTTGTCGGTCAGTGCGGGGTGCAGACCGAGCAGGCCGAGGGTCTCAGCGGGGTACAGGGGCTTGGACATGACGATCTTGACGCGGGTCTTGTCGCCATCCACGGGGTCGATGGATGCTACCTGCTGCCAGAAGGGAGCGGCGATAACGTTGTAGCCGTCATCAGGGTTGCGGTAGACGGTCCACGCGGCGCGGATTGCCTCAACGTCAACGGGGGTGCCGTCATTGAAGACAGCCTTAGAGTTGAGCTTGAAGGTGATGGTCTGCACGCCGCCAACGGTCTCTGCCTTGTAGTCGCTGACATAGTCGTCGTTGAGGCTGTATTCGCCAGCAGGGCTTAGGGAGGTGAAGCCGATAGCGGAGGGGATGTTGCAGGCGCCACCGAATGCGGTGAGGTTCTCGGTGGTGTAGCCGCTCTGAGTCAGAATGTTGAAGTTCGGGCCGACTGCGGAGACGCTACCGCGGAACTCGCCACCCTGCTTGAGGGAGGAGCGGTCCTGCTTGTTGATTTCGAGGTTCTTGACGATTTCCTCGGTGCTTGATGCAGCCTTACCGCTGATCTTCTTGTCAGAGCCGCCGCCGCATGCAGCGAGCAGGCCGACGGTACCCAGGGCAACGGTGCCGGTCAGCAGGGTACGGCGATTAATACGTAGATGAGTCATGTATTCTCCTCATGCCGGAGGGCTCGGGTGCTATTCGATAAGCGCACCGTGTTGTGCGCTGATTTTTCGGGAGCGCCGAAGCTCCCGCCCATCACCTTTGTGAGAGCCCCCACATTGTTTGTGGTTGAAACACAGTATACCCCCAAAAGAAGCGACGCAGACCACAGTCCAATCCGTGGAAGAACTATACACCGTCTAAAAATCACGGGTTCAGCGCCTGAAACCGCATCATCATGCGGAAGCCGCGTGCGAAAACTAAAAAATGAAATATTATGTAGCATTGGCGCGCGAGCGCGTCACACCCGGTACTTTGAGAGTCGTTACAAGTTACAAGCACAGCGTCGGGGCAACTAAAGCGCGCTGAACCCTCCACAAGAAAAAGCTCCCCACCCCTATACGACACTGCGAAAACGTATAGGGGGCAGGGAGCTTAAAACTGCGGCTTATGCCATCCAGCCGACGGTAGACCAGTCGGTGGTCTTGAAGAGGAACGCACCGTAGTTAGCGAGCTTCGGGCGGCATGCCTTGAAGTCCGGGCCATTGAGGAAGGGGATGAAGAGGCAAACCTCGCTCATGTGCTTCTTCTCAATTTCGTTGCACTTCTCGGCGCGCTTAGCGTCATCGAGGATGGTGACCATCTCGTCGACCATAGCGTCGATTTCGGGGGTGCCGACGCCGTTCCAGTTCTTGGAGTGGTAGAAGTACTCGGCTGCACTGGTCGGCTCGGAGGTCACGCCGAAGCCCGAAATGCTTACGTCGTACTCGCGGTTACCAACAACCTTCGAGAATTCAGACTGTGCACGCGAATCGAGCTCGAAGTTAATGCCGATTTCCTTCATGCTCTGGATGAAGGTCTGTGCCTGGCCCTTGGTGGTGGCGTCATCACCGAAGGTGGTCAGCTTCAAGGTGATGGTCTTGCCGTCCTTCGCGTAGAAGTCGCCGGACTTGGTGTAGCCTGCCTTCTCCAGGACCTTGCGTGCTTCCTCCGGGTTACGTGCCGGGTAGTTGTCGCGGTAGTACTGGGAGGAACCCAACAGAAGCATCGAGCCGGGAACTTCTTCTTCGTAGGGCAGACCCTGGAAGCGAATCTTTGCCAGAGCACCACGGTCGATACCCAGGAAGATTGCCTTACGGACAGCAACATCAGTGATGTGCTCTGCGTTCAGGTTCATGCCGCCGGCGAAGAGGCGGCGACCGCGGCGGATTTCAGAGTTTGCAACGTCCTTCATCTCGTTGTAGGCGCTGAGGGTACGTGATTCCACGACGTCCAGCTCGCCGTTCTTGTAGGCGGCGCGAGCTGCAGCGTCTGCCATTTCACGCACGACGATGCGGTCCAGCTTGGGCTTCTCACCCCACCACTTGTCGTTGGGCACAGCAGTGAAGGTCTTCTCGGAGGAGTTCCAGCCGTTGGGTGCCAGGGTGAAGGGGCCGCAACCGAGCTCGGGGTGGGGGTTGTCCACGAAGCCTTCGTTGAAGAGGTTTACGTCGAGCATTGCCGGGTGCAGGATTCCGCCGAAGAGCAGACCCTTGACGGGGTTGTGTGCGGTCTTGAAAACAACGCGTGCGTGGTAGCGGTCGCCATCGATAGCTTCAACGCTTTCGATGTACTCGTAGATACCTGCTGCGGCAATCTTGTATTCGCCGTCGGGGTCACGCTGGATCTGCCAGGTTGCCTTGAGAGCGTCGATGTCGATGGGGGTGCCGTCGTTGAAGACTGCCTTGGGGTTCAGGCGAACCTCTGCGGTGATCTTGCCGTCTACTTCCTTAGCTTCGAAGCCGAGGCAGTAGTTGGGGTCGAGCTCATCTTCGCCCTTGAAGGTGCTGCGCCAGATGCCGGCACCGGCGATAACGCCCATGGTTTCGGAGACGGAGGTGCTCGAGCCGTTCTGGGAGAAGCGGTTGAAGTCCGGACCAAGGGAGTAAGTGCTCAGGTTCAGGGTACCGCCCTGCTTGAGCTTCGAGGCATCCTGCTCGTTGATTTCATAGAACGGGGTTTCGCTTGCCTTGTGCTCGGTCTTGGAGGACGAGGAGCCACAAGCGCTCAGTACGCCGGCAGCAGCGACGGCGGTTGCGCCGCCGAACAGTACGCGGCGGCTCATGATCGGGTTGAATCCGGAGAGGGAGGGGATGGGGTGGGGGCTCATGATGGGCTCCTTGTGGGTGTGGACTGCGCTGATGCAGTGTTTGCAGTGTAGAGTGGGTGGCTTGCGTGCTCTGGAGGCGGGGTTTCCGTCTGCAGGAGCGCCTGCTATCTGCGGTGATGGGCGGGCAGGTCAAGCCATGCAAAATAATGTGACCTAAAGCTATGTTCTAAGCCACATTTAATATTTTTAGTAGTGTACACCACATAAATCACTACAGGTGCGCAACACGATAAATATTTCTCAATTATTACGCCCGACCCTAATGCAGCGGGCCTAAATCCATATCGACACAACCCCACTATCCTTCGCGCAACACCCCTCCCCCACCTCCAGAAATAGCCAACGGGCACAGCAAAGCGGGCCGAACGCGCATATACGCATTCGACCCGCTCGCAAGACAGGCACCTTTTAGGAGTTCATCCAGCCCACAGCAGCCCAGTCCATCGACTTGTACAGGCGCGGACCGTAGTTAGCCAGAGTCTTCTTGACCATCACAAAGTCAGGACCGTTCGTAATGGTGCCCAGGAAGGCGAACTCCGCCATGTGCTTCTTCTCAATCTCGTTGCAGGCGAGGTTACGTTCCTTGTCATCCTCAATGAGGGTCATGGCGTCGATGAGGGCATCGATTTCCTTGCTGCCGATACCTTCGTTGTTCTCGGAGTAGTAGAACTGCTTGGTACTCTCGGTCGCGTCAGCAGAGACCGAGTAGCCGCTGAAGGAAATATCGTAGTCCCAGTTGCCCAGAATGGTGGCGAACTCGCTATCGGCGTGCTGATCAATCCGGATCTCGATACCGACATCCTTCATCTGCTGAGTGAAGGTCTGAGCCTTACCCTTGTTGGTCGGATCGTCACCGAAGACCACCACTGCGCAGCCAGCCTTCGTGCCGTCCTTCTCGTAGTAGTCGCCGTTCTTGGTGTAGCCGGCGGCCTCCAGAATCTTCTGCGCCTCCGAAACACTATTATTCGGGGTCGGGTAAGAATCCTGGTAGTAGGGCGAGAAGGGCATATGAATCATCGAACCGGGGATAGCTTCCTCGTAGGGCAGACCCTGGAACTGAATCTTTGCGAGTGCTTCACGGTTGGTGCCGACGAAGATTGCCTTACGCAGGGCAGCATCCTTGACGCGGCGGGGATTGATATCCAGGCCACCGGCGTAGAGGCGGGTGCCCTTACGCAGTTCGGTACCCGCAATGTTCTTCACCTCGGCATAGGTGGAGGAGGTGCTCGCACCGATAGCGTCAATTTCGTCGTTCTTGAACGCGGCACGTGCAGCGCTGGACTCCATCTGGGTAAAGACAATCTTGTCCAGCAGGGGCTTGGTGCCCCACCACTTGTCATTGGGCACAACACTGAAGGTCTTCGCGGTGGAGTCCCAGCCCTTATCCGCCAGGGTGAAGGGGCCAGCCCAGTACTCGGGGTGGGGCTCATCCACGAAGCCGTTGTTGAAGAGCTCGACGTCTTCCAGTGCGGGGTGCAGAATCTCAGAGAAGAGGCTCTGCAGCGGGTAGAAGGGCTTGGAGAAAGTGACGGTTGCGCTGTAGTCGTCTTCGCCCTTTTCTACGGATTCAACGAATTCGTAGATGCCGCTGGTGACGATGTTGTAGCCGTTATCCAGGCTCTTGAAGATGTTCCAGGTGGACTGGAGCGCCTTGTAGGTGATGGGGGTGCCATCGTTGAAGACAGCCTTGGGGTTGAGCTTGACGGCAACCTGAATCTTATCGTCCTTCTTGCTGTGCTCGAAGGAGACAGCGAAGTCGGTGTTCAGCTTGTAGGTGCCGTCAAAGTCGAGGTTCCACATGCCGGCCTGGCTGATGGTGCTCATAACGTTGACGTTATCGCTGGTGTTACCGCTCTGGGTGTAGAAATTGAAGTTCGGACCGATGGATCCGGCGGGCAGGCGCAGGGTGCCGCCCTTCTTCAGGCTGTTCACGTCCTGAGCGTTGATGTTGTAGAGGTCTTCGATATTGGCACCGGCGCCGGCTGCCTTGGTCTTCTCAGAGCTTGCGCTGCCGTTGCCGCAGGCACTGAGCAGACCTACAGCTCCCAGAGCCGCGGTGCCGCCAATGAGGGCGCGGCGGCTGAAGCTGTTCTTGGTCGCTTCGTGGCTGCTCGCGGTGTATGCGGTGTTGGCGGTCATGGGAGTGGTTTCCTTCTGTCTTGTGCGGGCGGGTTTATCCCGTATCCCCGAAGTAATGATTATTTATACAGAGCACTGCATAACTTTGTATGACTCCACTGTAGCGCACCTCGGGAGCGGAAACCAAGCATTTTCACAATATTTCTTAATATTTATCGTATTTTCTGAATATTCATACCATGAATACCCTGTTTTTGTGCGAATTTTTCGGATTTTTCCGGATAGCTATACCACCGCTCCCCTACATCGATATACAAAAGCACCCAAAGCACCCCTCCAGATATGCAAAAAGTGTCCACCCGGATGATCCGGGTGGACACTTTCATATAGCTCCAGGCTATTCACCTAGTAGGTGAAGGGAAGAGGACTTACTTAGCCCAACCGACCTTCTCCCAGTGAATACCATTGCCCTGGTAGAGGGAAACGCCGTAGTTGCGCAGACCCTTCTTGACGAACTTGTACTCGGGACCATTGAAGAGCGGAACCAGCACAGCAATCTCAGAGAGGTGCTTCTTCTCAATCTCGTTACATGCCAGGTTGCGTTCCTTGTCGTCAGCAATGAGCTTCATCTTCTCGATCATCTCATTGATTTCGTCGGTGCCAGCGTCCTCGGGCTTCTCACGCAGGTAGAACTGCTGGGTAGCCTGGGTAGCATCCGGGTCACTCAGAGCGTAGCCCGATGCAGTTGCGTCGTAGTCCTTAGCCTGCATTGCCTTACCGAATTCGCTTGCAGCGCGGGATTCGAGCTCAACATTAATGCCGACAGCCTTGAGCTGCTGAACAACGGTCTGAGCAACAGCCTTGGAGGTGGGGTCCTCGCCGAAGACGGAGTACTTGAAGGCAGCCTGCTTGCCGTCCTTCTCGTAGAACTCGCCGTTCTTGGTGTAACCTGCCTCTTCCAGAATCTTCGATGCAGCAGCTGCATCGTTGTTCGGGGTCGGGTAGACATCCTGGTAGTACTCGGAGAAGGGCATGTGAATCATCGAACCGGGCTGCTTCTCTTCGTAATCCAGACCCTGGAAACGAACCTTGGCAATTGCCTCACGGTTCATGCCAGCGACCACAGCGCGGCGCAGAGCAACGTCCTGCATGCGGGCGGGGTTCATGACCATGCCGCCGGAGAAGAGGCGAACACCGCGACGCATCTCGGTGTTAGCAATTTCCTTCAGCTCCTTGTAGCTTGCAGCAGCGGTAGCGGGAGCAGCGTCAATTTCATCGTTCTTGAACGCCGCACGCTCAGCAGCGGAATCCATCTGACGGAAGACGATGCGCTCCAGAACAGGCTTCTCGCCCCACCACTTGTCATTGCGGGTCAGGGTCAGGGTCTTCTCGGAGGAGTTCCAGCCGCCCTCAGCTACAGTGAAGGGACCAGTAGCGTATTCGGGGTGCGGGTTGTCCACGAAGCCTTCGTTGAAGAGGTTCTTATCCAGCAGAGCCGGGTGCAGAATTTCACCGAAGAGGATGTTCAGGGGGTAGTACGGCTTTGCGAAAGTGACCTTGACCTTGAAGTCATCACCGTCGCGCTCAACGGAGCCAACGCTGCTGTAGATACCGCTGGTCTCAATCTTGTAGTCGCCATCGACGCTCTTGAGGATGTTCCAGGTAGCCTGCAGCGCCTTGTAGTCGATGGGGGTACCGTCGTTGAACTTAGCCTGGGGGTTCAGCTCAATGGAGACAACGGGCAGACCGTTTTCCTCAGCGATTTCGAAGCTCTTTGCAAAGTCGGTAGACAGGGTGCGCTTACCCATGGGGTTAGCCTGCCAGAGACCGCTGTAGTACATGGGGCTCAGAGCAGCCTGGGTGTAGGAGGTAACACCGGTGCCGAAGAGGTTGAAGTTCGGACCCAGTGCAGTCACAGACAGGCGCAGGGTACCGCCCTGCTTCAGGTCCGAAACAGCGGTCTCAGCAATGTCGTAAAGTTCCTTGGCATCGGTACCCGCGGTTGCTCCCTGGGTGGTTGCCTTGGAGTCCTTGGACGAGCCGCACGCAGCCAGTACGCCCGCGGTACCCAGTGCTGCAGCGCCACCGAGAACGGTACGACGGTTCAGGATGAAATTCTTCTCCATGAGAGTGTCCTCTTATACGTTTGACCCTCAATAATCCTGCAGGAAAGCGTCAAGGGTTCCCTGCTCATGCGCCGCAATAGGCTGCGGTGAGCGATGAATTAGTGCCGGTCTATGAATGTGTTCCTTGAGGTACGCCCCTAGCGGCGCACCCACAGGCTTAATTATGGCTTACTGCCGGCAGGAAAGCCCTTCCATAAATATTCATATCTTGAATGGTGAGAAAGGTTATACCTAGTCAGTGCAGTTTTATCTGTTTCCTGGAGGATTTCAGTGCCTAGCGCCACATTCTGCGGCTCGCACCGTCTCACTAGGTGACAATCTCGAACAACGTACAGCCCACCAATACCGGGCATAAAAAACCCGAGGGGCGAATATTCAACGAATATTCGCCCCTCGGCACACATGCGACTTATTCAGCCGACTCTAGAGCTACACCGTAGCGGCCTCAGCCTCAGGGTAGTAGCAAGCATAACCGTGATCCTGGCCCTCAACGGGGGTCAGTTCCGGCATCTCCTCCAAGCAACGACGCTTCTTGTCCTCAGGCAGAAGCTTGAAGACCGGGCAACGGCTCGAGAAGCCACAGCCCTTAGGCGCGTTCACCGGAGTGGGCAGGTCGCCCTCAAGCATAATGCGGTGGCGCTTTGCCTCAACCTCGGGGTCCGGAACCGGAATCGCCGAGAGCAGTGCACGGGTGTACGGGTGAATCGGGTTGTCGAACACCTGGTCGACGTCACCGATCTCAACAATACGACCCAGGTACATCACTGCAACGCGGTCGGATGCGTGGCGAATCACCGCGAGGTCGTGAGCAACCATCAGGTAGCTCAGACCCAGGTTTGCACGCAGCTCCTCCAGAAGGTTGATCACACCAGCCTGGACGGACACGTCCAGTGCGGACACCGGCTCATCCAGAACCACGAGCTTGGGGTTCACAGCAAGCGCACGAGCAATACCGATACGCTGACGCTGACCACCAGAGAACTGGTTCGGGAAGCGGTTCACGTGGTCAGGCTGCAGACCCACAATGTGCATCAGCTCGATGACGCGCTTCTTGATGTCTGCCTTGTTCATGCCCTGGTTTTCCAGGGGCTCAGCCAGCACCTCGTAAACGGTAAAGCGCGGATCCAGAGCACCGGTGGGGTCCTGGAACACCATCTGCTGGTTCTTACGCAGCTCAAGAATCTCACCTGCGGACTTGCCGTCCTTGGTGGAGGTTCCGTTAATCAGAATCTCACCGTCGGTGTTCTTATTGAACTCCATGATTTCCAGCAGGGTGGTGGTCTTACCACAACCGGACTCACCCACAATGGAGAAGCACTCGCCCTCACGAATATCGAAGGACAGGCCGTTCACAGCCTTCACAGTGCCCACGCGGCGCTTAATCAGTGCACCCTTCATGAGCGGGAAGTGCTTCTTGACGTTGCGGACCTCCAGGACGGGGGCACGCTCCTCACGCGGAATACCGTCGTACTTCGATACCGGGGGTTCCGGAACCGGGTACAGCTCGTCAGCGGTCTTACCGACCAGCTCCTGAGAGATGGTGCAGGAGGAGTAGTGACCCTCGCCAACGCCTTCCAGCAGCTGCAGATCGGGCTCGCCGTTGGAGTCCTGGCAGCACTGGCCACCGCTCTTAGCGATGGGGCAACGCGGGCGGAAGGAGCACGCGGTCACCGGGTTAATCAGGTTCGGAGGGGTACCCTCAATCGGAACCAGGGAGACCTTCTCGGAACGGTCCACACGCGGGACCGCACCCAGCAGACCGATGGTGTACGGGTGGGAGGGATGCTTGTACAGGTCTTCTGCCTTCGCAATCTCCACCGGCTTACCGGCGTACATCACCAGAATGTCGTCAGCCATACCAGCCACAACACCGAGGTCGTGGGTAATCATGATGGTCGCTGCGCCGGTCTCTTCCTGAGCCTTCTGCATAACCTCCAGCACCTGCGCCTGAATGGTCACATCCAGCGCGGTGGTGGGCTCATCGGCGATGAGCACGCGGGGGTCATTCGCAATCGCCATAGCGATCATGATGCGCTGACGCATACCACCGGAGAACTCGTGCGGGAAGGAACGCAGGCGGTCAGCCGGCGAAGGAATACCCACCATACGCATCAGCTCGATGGAACGGTCCTTGATAGCCTGCTTGCTCATGCCCTTGTTGTGGACCTTGAGCACCTCAGCAATCTGGTCACCAATGGTGTACACGGGGGTCAGCGAGGACAGCGGATCCTGGAAAATCATAGAGATTTCCTTGCCGCGGTATGCGCACATTTCCTTATCGCTCAGACCCAGCAGCTCGGTGCCGTTGTACTTAACCGAACCGGTGATGTCAGCGGTGGTCGGGTGCAGGCCCATGATCGCCATGGAAGCAACGGACTTACCGGAACCGGACTCACCCACAATACCCAGGGTCTTACCGGGGTACAGGTCAAAGTTCACACCGCGAACAGCGTGCACGACGCCATTCTCAGTGTTGAAGCGGACGTTGAGGTCCTTAACGCTCAGAACGGGAGAGGTACTCATTAGTTCTTCGCCTCCTTTGCAGCGGCAGCGGGTGCCTCTGCCTTCTCGTTCTTCTTGGACTTCTTGATCTTACCGACCGACATCGAAGTCGGGTCGAATGCGTCACGCAGACCGTCGTTCATGAGGGCCAGCGGACCAACCAGCAGGAAGAAGAACAGAACCGGGAACCAGAACATGTGCGGCAGGGTGTTAATCTGCTGCGAAGCATCCGAAATCAGCGAGCCCAGCGAGTAGTTGGGGTACTTAATACCGATGCCGATGAAGGAGTAAGCGACCTCAGAGAGCACAGCGCCCATGATGCCGCTGGTGAAGTTCAGAACCAGCAGGGAGCCAATGTTCGGAACCAGGTGGCGCATCACAATCTTGAAGGGGTGCACACCCATGTAGCGTGCAGCCTTCACGAAGTCGCGGTTGATGAGGGACTGCGCCATTGCACGAATAACACGGGCGCTACCCATCCAGCCGAAGGCAATCAGCACTGCAGAGAGCAGAACCCAGGTGGGGACGCTCTTCTGAATCTGCTTACCAACCTGACCGTTAATCAGAATTGCCAGAATCAGCAGCGAGGGAACCATGATCAGGGTCTCGAGGATGAACAGCATAATCTTGTCAATCCAGCCACCGAAGTACGCCATCACACAACCGTAAACTGCGGAGATGAACACAGTGGCCAAACCGACGACCACACCAATCTGGAGAGAGGTCCAGACGGCCTCAGACATCATGGCGAACACGTCATTACCCGCGATGGTGGTACCGAACCAGTGCTCGGCCGAGGGGCCTTCACCCAGCGCCATGTAGTCAATGTCGTTGGGCTTGTACTTGGTCAGGTACTTACCGAACAGACCGAACAGACCCATGCCGATGAACACGCACAGACCGAAGACTGCAGCCTTGTTACGCAGGAAGCGGCGCAGAATAATAACGCTCTTGTTGATGACCTTGAAGTCACCGTTCTCCTGTACCACCGGTACGGAGGAAGTTGCAGTTACCTGACTCATGAGATCCTCACTCGGGGGTCGACGATGGTGGTAGCGATATCAGCGATGATCGCACCGACAGCGAACAGTGCAGAACCGTACGCGAGGGTCACGGTCGCAGCGTTCACGTCCTGCGCGGAAATGGAGTCAATCGACCACTTACCGATACCGGGCCATGCAAAGACGGTCTCGGCGAAGAATGCACCCGCAAAAATCATCGGAATCTGGTACGCGATGGACTGTGCCACGGGGATGAAGGAGACGCGCAGTGCGTGGCGAGTAATCGCCTGGTTACGGGTCAAGCCCTTAGCACGAGCGGTACGCACGAAGTCAGCGTTCACGTTATCGAGCAGGTACTGACGCTGTGCAATCTGGTAACCAGCCCAACCGAAGATGGTCATACAGAAGGTCGGCACGACGTAGTGCGCCGCCATATCCATGGTGATTTCCCAGAATCCGGTCAGACCCGGAGTCGAAATACCGGTCACATAGAAAATCTTCTCTCCACCATTAGCAACGGCGATGTTGTTGATAGTGGTCGCGCCCTGCTGCACCACGAAGTAAGCAACGGGAGCGGGGATAATGTAGACCAGGTAGGAGTAACCGGTGATAACACGGTCAGAGAACTTGTACTGGCGAGCTGCCGAGTACACACCCAGGGCAATACCAATCACAATCGAGAGAATGGTAGCCACCAGCAGCAGGCGGGTAGAAACCCACACGCGCTGGCCAAATTCCTGGTTAATGTACGCGCCGTTGGGGCTACGGCCCCAATCGAACTTGGTGACCACATTGGTCAGCCACTGAACGTAGCGGTCCCAGGGGTTCATTTCGGGATCGAGACCCAGGGATGCGAAGTTACGGTTCACCTGCTCGGGGCTAGGCTTCGGAACCTTTTCCTGCTCCAAGAGGGCAGGCTTCAGGGCAGTAACCGCTGCAAAGTAACCCATCGTGGTCGTAATAAAGACCATGACGAGGTACGTCAGCGATCGCTGGAGGATGTACCTAAACATGGGACGGTTCCCCTCCTTGTGTAGATGTCGGTGTTAAGGCATGTGTGTCATGCTGTCCCAGTGCACTGCTTCGTGATGACTGTCACTAGGAGCATATGTACTTTATCTTATATAGCCTGTAACACTTCCACCAAACCCACATTGGGCACTTTCACCCCTTAGAACAGCCTGTATGCAAGCTAAAAGGGAGCTGGGTAAAAAAATGCCCCGGAATACCGGGGAAAAGGGGCGGATTAACAATTTTTACGAAAATTTTACATCGGAAACAATTCTCTCGACATAGGGACGTAATAACCTTTTCGATAAGCGCTTTAATGGGGCAAAACACCACGTAAACCCACTATTTAAGGGACTAAACCAACACTTCCAACCCCTAAACCAAGCACTAAGGCACACCTCTTAAGCGCGCTATTTAAGGCAACTCAGCCAAAAACAGCGCCCCGACACGAGCACACGACTCGCACCGGGGCGCCACTTATATAGGAAGGCAACGCCTCCGCATCTAGTGCTAAGACCCTAGCTCTTAGCGTTAGGCTCCGAATCCGGCGAAGCCTCCGAGCTCAACGACTCATCAATACGAGCACGAGCAGAGCCGTGCATGCTCTTCAAAGCCTGCGCGTCCTTAGCAGCCATCTCCGGAGTAATCACCGGAATCGCGCCAGTCGCCGCACGAGCAATATCAACAGCCGGCTCAGTCTCCAGGGTCGTCGCCAGCGCATCCTCACGAATGAAGAACAGAAGCAGCGTAGACACCAGACCCAGCGGCACCAGGTACAGGAACAGCGGAATCAACGCATCGTTATAGGCATTCACAATGATGCCGTGCACCGGCTCCGGCAAAGACGCCACAAGCTCAGGAGTCAGAGACGAAGACGCATGGCTACCTGAAGACTGCAGCGCCTGCTGCGGCATACGCTCAGAAATCAGCGAGGTCAGACGCGAGGTAAACAGACCACCCACCAGCGAGGCACCCACAGTAGCACCCACCTGACGGAAGAAGTTATTCGACGCCGTCGCGGTACCAACCACGCTCACCGGGAACGCGTTCTGAACAATCAGAGTCAAGAACTGCATGGACATACCCAGACCGGCACCCATCACCGCAAGGTACACACAGAACAGCCAGGTCGGAGTCTCAATAGTCACGGTCGACAGCAGGAACAGGCCCAGCGCCACAATCGCGGTACCGCTCGTCACGTAACGCTTGTAGCGACCGCTCTTCGACACCACGCGGCCCGTCACAATGGACACCACCAGCATGACGCCCATCATCGGGATCATCAGCAGACCGGCCACCGTAGCGCTCACACCCAGCGCCATCTGCAGATAAGTCGGGATGTACTCCACCGCACCGAACATTGCCACGCCCAGCGCCAGCGAAGCGCCCAGAGTCAGCAGGAAGTTACGATTCTTGAACAGGTACATGGGCATGACCGGCTCAGCCGCACGGTTCTCCACCGGGATAAACACCAGCGCAGCAACCACAGAGAAGACCAGCAGACCAATAATCTCGGGCGAGGTCCACTCGTACTGGTTACCGCCCCAAATCGTGGCAAGCACCAGCGCACTCGTACCCGCCATCAGAATCAGCGAGCCAAGGTAGTCGATGCTGTGCTTCTCACGCTCACGGAACGGGCGGTGCGGCAGCAAGAAAATCACCGCAAGAATCGACAGAATAGCCAGCGGCAGGTTCAGCCAGAACGCCCAACGCCAACCCGGCCCCTCAGTAATCCAGCCACCAATCAGCGGACCAGCCACCGACGAGAACGCAAAAACGCCACCGATAATACCCATGTAGCGGCCACGGTCGCGGGGAGGAATCACATCAGCAATCACAGCCTGAGAAAGAATCATCAGACCGCCGCCGCCCAGACCCTGCAGGGCACGAGCAAAAATCAGCCAGTTCATGTCCTGAGCGAGCGCACCAACAATCGAACCCGCCATGAAAGCGACAATCGCAAAAATCAGGAAGGGCTTGCGTCCGAACTGGTCAGAAAGCTTGCCGTAGACCGGCATCGTAATCGTCGAAAGCAGGATGAAAATAGTAATCACCCAGCTCATGTGCTCCACGCCGTGAAGCTCACCCACAATCGTGGGCAGCGACGGCGCCAGAATCGTTTGGTTCAGCGAGGACATGAGCATCACAATGACCAGGCCCAGGAACATGGCGCGGATGCGGTTTTTACTTTCCTGCTTAGCCTCGCCGGCTGGCGGCTGAGGTAGCTTCTTTTCCTCTGTACTCATCGATAATCCTTAGTTACGTTCTATATGTTTCTGTTATGTGTCCGCCAGGTTCTTGATTCGGTTGCCTCGATTCGGGGCCTCGGATTCGGTTTCCGGCGGGCTTTTGTAGTTTGTAGCAGTGAACCGCCGCTAGATTGCCGGTCGGTTCTGCTCAAAAAGCAGGAACTGGAAGGTCTTCACCGTCTGGCGGATATGGCGGGCAATATCCTCTTTATCTTCCAGGTCGCGGGCGAACTCCAGCTGACGAAGCACCGCGGAGGCAAGCTGGACCTTTGCGCGTGATCGCTCCCGGAAGTGATCGGTCAGCGGGTCAGCGGGGGTTCGGCGCGGGAAGGGGCCGCGGCGACCAGCAGCATCAAAAGCCACCCAGTCGATGGTGTTCAGGTACTCGGTGAGCACCTGTTCGCACTTCATGTAGTGCATCTTCATTCGTTTCGCGGACTCGGGGAACTCCTGATAGGGAGCTCGAGGGTCCTTGCCCTTGGCGTAGTGGAAGCTCTGGAAAATGACCTCCCAGAGAAGGTGGGTTACACGAATGATCGTGTTGTCATCCTCGTGGGCACGGTCTGTTTCGAGGATTTCCTCGCTGACCACCGGTTCGCGCAGACCCAGGACGGCATCCTCTTTAGAGGGGAAGTAGTTGAAGAAGGTACGCGGGGAGACGCCCGCCTCCTGGGCGATTTCTTCAACGGTGGTTCCGCGCATCCCGTGTTCGCGGACGCGTTTGAGGGCTGCTTCGTGGATTGCCGTCCAGGTTTGTTCGCGGCGGCGTTCGCGAAGGCTCTGTTCCTTTTTCTGCATAACTGCAATTATTTCATCACTGCACACAATGCTCAAGTGCATTTTTGGCGTTAAGGCCCACAGCATAGCCAGCTAAGCTCCAGCCCCACACAAAACATCGGCATAATAGAGGGATGAACTTGTTTGCCCCCGCCTATCTCGATTTCCTGCCAGACTGGCTACGCCTCGCACTCGGCATCGCCGATATCCTCATCCGACTCGCAGCCCTCTGTTGGCTCCCCTACAACCGCAAACCCGTGGTTGCCCTGGGCTGGCTCATGGCCATCTTCTTCATCCCCTTCGTATGGTTCATCGCATTCCTCGTCTTCGGCTCCTCGCGCCTGCCCGCCTACCGCCGCGCACGCCAACACGCCATGAACGACTTGATCCGCGAAGTCAGCGAGAACAAGCCCTTCCTCACCCGCACCGACGACCTCTCCGACCCCGCAAAGGCAGCCAGCCAGCTCAACTACACCCTGGGCTCACTCCCCCTGGTCGGCGGCAACCAATTCACCCTCCACACCGACAACCACGAGGCAATGGTCGCCATGGCGGAAGAAGTCGACCGCGCCACCAAATACGTGCACTTCGAGTTCTACATCACCGCCTACGACGAGGCGAGCGCAGTCCTCTGGGACGCCCTCTTCGCAGCCCACGAACGCGGTGTACAGGTGCGCGTACTCCTCGACCACATCGGCTCCCGCAAATACCCGTCCTATAAGAAACTCGTGAAAATGCTCAACGACTCGGGTATGCAGTGGCGCCTCATGCTGCCGCTCAAACCGTGGAAACTCAAGTGGCAGCGACCCGACCTGCGTAACCACCGCAAGGTCCTCGTCGTGGACGGACGCGTCGCGTTCTCCGGTTCGCAGAACGCTATTCACCGCTCCTACGACATGCCCGAAAACATTAAGAAGGGCTTGGAGTGGAAGGACCTGACCTTCTCCTGCACCGGCCCCATCGTTGAAGAGCTCAACGCCGTTTTCGTCTCCGACTGGTACTCCGAAACGAACCAGCTGATCCTGGCAGAAATTAACACCAATATCCCCTACTACAAGGATGGGATGCGCGCCCAGGTTGTGCCCTCCGGCCCCGGTTTTGAAACCGAAAACAACCTGCGCCTCATTAACTACCTGATCTACAACGCCGAGCGGCGTATTACCATCTGCTCGCCCTACTTCGTGCCCGAAGAGACCCTACTGCAGGCACTCACGAACGCCGCCTACTCCGGTATTGAAACCACCGTGATTGTGTGCGAGAAGGGCGACCAGTTCCTGCCGAACATGGCGCAGCGTTCCTACTACGAGCAGCTGCTGCAGGCGGGTGTGCGTATTCTGCAGTACCCCAGCCCGACCGTGTTGCACTCCAAGTTCATGATGGTCGACGACGAAATTACGTTCATTGGCTCGTCCAATATGGACCCGCGTTCCTTCTCACTGAACATGGAAGTGTCAACGTTCGTCATTGACCGCGGCATGGTCGCGATGCTGGATGAAGTATGCGCCGAATACGAGCAGGTCTGCACCGAGCTGCTGTACACCCAGTGGGCGGAGCGCCCGCGCCGCATCAAGATGGTGGAGAACCTCTGCCGACTGTGGTCATCGCTCCTCTAAGCTATTTGTCACACACTCGGGGGTCTGAGTTTTCATCCCCGCACCCGCCAAAGGACTATCGAATGCCCCTTCTATTCCGTAAAGCACGCCGTAAATTCGCTGAACTCGATGCGCACGACGTTGCTCACCGTATCTCTGCGTACACCTACGGTAATTTCTTGGTGCTGGCGGCTCTGCTGAGCATTCACGACGCGAACGCGATCTTTGACGGCACCGCAATCCTCTACATTACGGGTACCGGTCTGACCACCTACATTGCCCACGTCATCTCAGAAATGCAGGAGTACCGGGTGCTGCACGGCGGCACCCCGCCGCGAGATTTCGTCAAGCACGCGCTGGGCAACGCGAGCCCTATTCTGGGTACGACCGTGTACCCCGTGGCGCTCCTGATTCTGGCGACATTCCTACCGCCCGGCGGCACCTACGACATCATTTTTGACTGCACTATTATTCTCTGTCTTGTGACCGTGGTGTGGCGTATTTTTACCCTCAACTTCGCGATTGCTCGCTACCGCGGCGAGCCAATCTGCTGGCGTACTGTCCGAAGCGCCGTGTGGCTCACCCTCGCCGTTATTGTTCTTGCGATTGTGAAGATTATGTTCACCCACGCTGGTAAATAACCTAAAAGCTCCCCCCCTGAGTTCGATTGATTCGACGCTCAGGGGGAGCTTTCGTTTCCCCCGCATTCTTTTCCCACGCACCATTGCAGGATGCGCGGGGCTACAAGCTAGAGCAGCGCTACAGGTGAGCCTCGTAAAAGCGCATGCGGAGAAGGCAAAAGGGCAAAAAGAAACACGCGACACCTCCGACATCGCATACCTTCGTATGCAGCGAATGTATCGCGCGTTCATTTCTACCCTGGACTAGTTTAGCGCCATAAACGGTTTCCCGTGTGGATTGAAGAAGGTTTAATCTGCAACCACTCCGGCGCAAGCAGGCGAACAGCCTTCGCACACCCCGACAAAGCAGTAATAATCGACTCGCAACGCTGATTAAACTCGCTCTGATGACGCTTATCCACAATCTGCCCCGGAAAATGGCGATGCATCTTCGACACAGAGTCGCTACTCTCCTGCAAACCGTGGCCCGTATGGCCCGGAACATGCTTCACCAGCACACGCTTCTCGCGGATAGCCTCCGTCAAAGCACGCATCTGAGACACCACACGCTCATCCTGAATACCCTCAGAAACCCACGCCTCAAAAGCCCAACGGCTATGCGCCAAACGCAACACAAACGTCAACGCACCCAAAGAATCCGTATGAATAATCAGGCGGCGCGAACCGCTATGGAACACCGTATAAGCCGCCAACATTGCAGACAGCTCACCGGTCATAATGTTCACGCCATCATAGTGGGCATGAAAATAGAAGCCGTCCTCACTCACGCCGGCGATACCCATACGGCCGCCACGCTGATACTTCTTATTGTGAGTCGAACGGAACGAACAATCCGTGAAAACGCTATAGTCCTGCAGCTGATCCAGCGGACGAGGGGTCAGTGCCTCCTCCACCATCTCATCCACAGCGGTACGTGCCGCACACACCTCAGCCTGCATCCGCTCATACGCGGGCGTGCCAGCAAGCTTCACATGCACTTCACCCAAAGAATGGTTATCGTACGGGTCCAGCACCTTCTCAAAGGCGCGGTACTCCATAATCCCCTTCAACTGGTCGCAATCACGGAAAAGATGCTTCAGATTCTTACGGTCAGCAGCAATCGTCACCAGGTTCTGACGGTACTGCTCAGGAACCACATCCCACGCAGAAAGCACGGCACGACCCAGCAGACGCGGATGCACCTCATCACAGCACTCCATCAGGGAATGAACGTGAGTGAAAAGCATCAGCTCCTCATTCACCACCGTGCGGGTGCCGTCCTGCTTAGAAATAAAAACCACCGTCGACAACGCCGAATAGCAAAAACCCTGCGCCGTACGATGCTCCTGAGCCACCGCAATCACAGCAACGCCCTGATTCGTGTACCCGGCAGGGTACGAGGCGCTATAGTCGGGAGCCTCCCAAGTCAGGGTGCATCGTTTGATATGCGCCGGTGAAAATCCCATGAGTGTCACCCCCCATGTGTGCCATACCGCTTCTCCTTCCATTCATGCGGTGTATCGTCCTCGTTCTTTTATAGGTCGAAAAGAAAGGGGCACGCAAATATAAAACACCTTTTTTACAGTTAGCGAATGGGCCAGCCGAAAATCCTCTCACCCGCCGCCACAGCGCAAGAAAACCACGACCATTGCCTCCCCGAACCGGGGGTGAAGGTGTACGGTAAAAGAGTCATATACAACGCGGCCTCACGCCGCCCACCCCATAAGGAGAGCCCCATGATTGGTGTTTACGCCGGAGTATCCGTCAAGCCCGAGCACGTCGAAGAATTCCTCAAGACCATCGAACCGCTCGTGACCGCAAGCCGCCAGGACGAAGGCAACGTCAGCTACGACTTCGGTGCCGTCTCCGACACCGACTTCGCATTCATCGAGCGATGGGAATCCCAGGAACTACTCGAAAAGCACATGGGCGCCGAGCACTTCCAGAAGGCTGTTGCCGCATGGGAGCCGCTGCTCTCCTCCGAGCTGGACGTTCGCATCGTCAACTTCCGCTAAGCGACGTTAAATACCGAAGGTGCCCGGCACCCCCTCTGTGAGGGGCGCCGGGCACCTTCGTATATCACCCTTGGAGACGAGCGCAGCTACTCGCGGCGCGCCTTTATGCTCGGTCTAGCGGCGTTCCAAACCGACCTCCACCGAATCAAGCGTGAAACCATTCGTCGCGCTCACGCAATGCACCTTACCGCTATTCACCGACTTGCAGGTGTAACCATACGCGGTCACCACCTGACCGGTCGGCAGTGCAGTAATACCCTCGGTATTCACCGGCTCCGGGGTGGCGGTCTGACCGACCAGGCTCACCTCGGGCGCCTGGCCCTGCACCATGTGCACGCGCTGCTGCGCCTTACCGGATGCGGCATCCCAGCCCTCCAGGGTCACGCCCACCAGCGCCTGGCAGTCCACACCTGACGGGGTCACCGAACACGCGACCTTAGAGTCCGGGCTGGTGAAACGCAGCGCCTCAACAGTCTTCGCAGAATCACCCTGACCGAAAGTGCCGCCACCGTACGCTTCAGCGAAAGTCAGCGTACCCGACAGCATGCGGGTCTGTGCCGGAATCAGCGCCAGGCGCGGCTTCTCAACGCTACCACCCTGCGTGAAGCAGGCACCCGTAATGTAGTCGCGGCCCTGCACCTTCGTAGCGCACTGGTACCACTCAACACTCGCCGCGCCGTCCTGGTTCTTGCGGCTGTTGAAGAGGCGCACCGCCTCCTGAGCCTTGGCACAATCCGAACCGTCATACACGTAAATACCGGCGGAACCACCCAGCAGGCTTGTCACACCGCAGCGGGTGCCCGCATCAATAGTGTTCGCAGAGCCACTCGCCGAGGCGTATGCCGCCTCGTACTCGGCGTCCGTGCTCGGCTCATCCGTGGGGGTCGCTACCGAGTCGTACGTTACCGGGGAATCCAGGCCGGCAGAGATCTGCACAGTATTCGGCTTCCAGGAGCCATCCGCCGCGGTGAACAGGGTCTTTGCATCAACGGGCGCAGAAGAAGTCGCCACCATCATCGGGGCGGTTTCAGAATCATCAGCCTGCGGCTGAGCAGAGCAAGAGCTCAAAGCGAGCGCACCGATACAGGCAAGAGCCGTCAGGGCACGACGAGTAAAAGCACGCTGTGCGCGTGCGGGCAGGGTAACCATGAATACGTCCTTGTGAGGGTTGCGAATTGCGTTGTGTTTGAGTGGTTGTGCTGAGTCGGTGAATCGGGTACCTAAATACCTTCTTACACCCTACTGCACCGCAACTGACAAGGCAATACGCCGCACCGGGTATCCCACGACGGTAAACAAATACGCGAACAAAGAACAGCGCCCCGCCCGCAGAAAAACCGCGGAACGGGGCGCCAGCCCATCAGGGCAAGATATTAAATTCTCACACGATACGTGAGGGGCTTATGCGTCCTCGGGCAGGATGCGCACGCCGCCCTTATCAGCCGAAGCAGCCAGCATGCCGTACACCTTCAGGGCGTTCGATACCTGACGCTCACGCGGCTTGGTCGGACGCCACGGTGCAGCGCCCTTCGCCTCGCGGCGAGCAGCAAGCTCCTCATCCGAAACGTTCACACGCAGGATGCGGTTGTTCACGTCAATCTCAATCTCGTCACCGGTCTGCACCAGGCCGATCGCGCCGCCAGCAGCCGCCTCCGGGGAGACGTGACCGATAGAAATACCCGAGGTACCACCGGAGAAACGACCGTCAGTAATCAGCGCACACTTCTTGCCAAGGCCCAGACCCTTCAGGTAGGAGGTCGGGTACAGCATTTCCTGCATGCCGGGGCCACCCTTCGGACCCTCGTACTGGATGACAACAATGTCGCCTTCCTTCACGTTCTTCGACAGAATCTCGTGCACAGCCTCGTCCTGCGACTCGACCACGAAGGCGCGGCCCTTGAAGTGGAACAGCTCCTCATCAATACCAGCAGACTTGATGATCGCGCCGTTCTGGGCAATGTTGCCGTACAGGACCGCCAGACCGCCGTCCTTGGTGTACGCGTGCTCCACGGCGCGGATGCAACCGTTCTCGGCGTCGGTCTCGTGGGATTCGTACTTGTTCGCGGTGGAGAACGCCTGAGTGGTGCGCACGCCGCCGGGAGCAGCGAGGAACAGTTCCTTCGCCTTCTCGCTCGCCTTGCCGCTGCGGATATCCCACTCGTCCAGCCACTCGTCCAGCGAGTCAGCGTGAACAGAATGAACGTTCTTGTGCAGCAGGCCGGCACGGTTCAACTCACCCAGCAGGGCAGGAATACCGCCGGCACGGTGCACGTGCTCAATGTGGTACTTAGTGGAGTTCGGGGCAACCTTCGCCAGGCAGGGAACCTGACGCGAAATACGGTCAATATCCTTCAGGGTGAAGTCAGCACCCGCCTCGTGAGCAATCGCCAGGGTGTGCAGCACAGTGTTGGTCGAACCGCCCATCGCCACATCCAGCGCCATAGCGTTCTCGAACGCCTCCTTGGTCGCAATGGAGCGCGGCAGAACCGACTCGTCATCCTGCTCGTAGTAGCGCTTGGACAGTTCAACGATGCGGCGGCCAGCATCCAGGAACAGCTCCTTACGAGCAACCTGAGTAGCCAGGGTGGTGCCGTTACCGGGCAGCGCCAGGCCAATCGCCTCATTCAGGCAGTTCATGGAGTTCGCGGTGAACATACCCGCGCACGAACCGCAGGTCGGGCACGCATTCTTCTCAATCTGGGCGAGCGCAGCGTCGCTGACGCTGTCATCAACAGCCATCACCATGGCGTCCACCAGGTCAAGGCGGTGCTCAACAATACCCTCAATGCCCTCGCCGGACTCCATGGGGCCGCCAGAGACAAAGATGGTGGGGATGTTCAGGCGCATAGCCGCCAGAAGCATACCGGGGGTGATCTTGTCACAGTTAGAGATGCAGACCAGCGCGTCGGCACGGTGCGCGTTGACCATGTACTCGACCGAGTCAGCAATCAGATCGCGGGAAGGCAGCGAGTAGAGCATACCGTCGTGACCCATCGCGATGCCGTCATCAACAGCGATGGTGTTAAATTCCTTGGCGACGCCGCCAGCCTCACGAATCGCGCCGGCGACCAGTTCACCCATGTCCTTCAGGTGCACGTGGCCGGGCACGAACTGGGTGAAGGAGTTCGCAATAGCAATAATGGGCTTGCCGAAGTCGTCATCGCCCATGCCGGTGGCACGCCACAGGGCGCGGGCACCAGCCATGTTACGGCCGTGAGTTGAAGTACGTGAACGCAGTTCTGGCATTGTTTTACCTTCCGTAGTGATGCAAGTACTGATTTTACGCGCGGCGTCCAACGCTCTTCAGCTCAGGGTCACTTTGGTTTCATGCATCGAAACGCGCACGAGCCTGCAACCGCCTATCGGTGGGAGGGTTGAGGCCACGGGGGTTGTGCCGGATCTGCGGCAGAATTGCCCCCTTTGGGGTAGACGGGGGACATCACCCCATTATGCCCCCTAATCTGGAATGAGCCCAGGTTCCGGGCGGCGATATTCAGTCGGCGAACGCACCGGGAGGCGGCGGGCCGCTGTGCCTGCCGCGTACGGGCCTCGCTGTGCATACGTAGCAGCACACGCAGCACCGGCGCGGTTCGTTTCCAACACACTGATTTATACACGCTGAACCCTGCTTACATTTCAGAAGGTTTCCATGACACAGGCACCCACCGCATCGCTCACCCTCACCCCGGCAACCAGCCCTGCAACCACCCCGGCAGGTGGCAAGGATTTCGCGTCCTCCGTCATCTACCAGGTGTACCCCAAGTCCTTCTACTCCTCGGCGGGTGGCGCCTACGGCGACCTGCGCGGCGTCATCGAGAAGGTGCCCTACATTGCTTCCCTGGGCGTGGACATGGTGTGGTTCAACCCGTTCTTCGCCTCCCCGCAGAACGACAACGGCTACGACATCTCCGACTACTACGCCATCAACCCCGACCTGGGCACCATGGAGGACGTCGAAGAGATGATTGCTGCCCTCGCCAAGCACGGTGTGGGCGTCATGTTCGATATGGTGCTCAATCATGTTTCGACCGAGCACGAGTGGTTCCAGCGTGCGCTCGCCGGTGAGCGCGAGTACTGGGATTACTTCTACATTCGCCCCGGCAAATACACCGAGGATGGTCAGCTGCGCGAACCGACCAACTGGGAATCGAAGTTCGGCGGCCCCTGCTGGTCCCGCTTTGGCGAGTACACGGATGAACACGGCACGCCCCTGTTCTATATGCACCTGTACGACCGCACCCAGGCGGACGTGAACTGGTACAACCCGACTGTGCGCGACGAACTGTTTAAGGTCGTGAACTTCTGGTACGAGAAAGGTGTACGCGGTTTCCGCTTTGACGTCATTAACGTCATCGGTAAGGGTGAAGAGCTACTCGACGCCCCCGAAGGCACCGTGGACAAGGCACAATACACCGACACCCCGATTGTGCACACCCGCATTCAGCAGCTGAACCGCGCATCCTTCGGTCAGTATGATGACACCGTGACCGTGGGCGAAATGTCCTCGACCAGCATCGAAAACTGCGTGGGCTACTCCAACCCGGCAAACCACGAGCTGGACATGGTGTTCAGCTTCCACCACCTGAAGGTGGACTACGAGAACGGCGAGAAGTGGTCGAAGGTGCCGTTCCGTTTTGCCAAGTTGAAGCAGATCCTGAACGATTGGGCACTGGGTATGCAGGCCGGCGGCGGCTGGAACGCGCTGTTCTGGAATAACCACGATCAGCCGCGCGCGCTGAACCGTTTTGGTGACGTTGAGCGTTACCGTGCCGAATCGGCAACCATGCTGGCGACCGTGATTCACCTGCTACGCGGCACCCCGTACGTGTACCAGGGCGAGGAAATCGGCATGATTGACCCGGTCTACTCCTCGATTGAGCAGTATGTGGATGTGGAGGCGCACAACGCCTATGCGATGCTGCGTGAGCGCGGTCTGAGCGAGCAGCAGGCACTGGAGATTGTAGCCTCGAAGGCTCGCGATAATTCGCGTGTGCCGATGCAATGGGCCGCGGATCCGGCGACTGCCGGTTTTGGTTCCACGTCGCCGTGGCTGACTCCCGCCCCGGTGCGTGACGCGGCGACCGGTGCCGGTATTTCGGTGGAGGATGAGGAACGCGACGGCGTGATTCTGCCCTACTACCGCAACCTGATTGCCCTACGTAAGCAGTACCCGGTCATCTCTGCGAGTTCGTACGCGCCCTACGCGCTGGATCACGAGCGGGTGTTTGCGTACCTGCGTGAGCTGCCTGCTGATGGTACCCGCCCGGCGCAGTGTCTGCTAGTGCTGACGAACTTCTACGGTGAGCCGACCGAGGTTGAGGTTCCGGCTGAATTCGTTCGTTCCGGTCGCGTGCTGGTGTGTAATTACAAGAATTCTGCGGTCGATTCCGCTGCGGCGGATTCTGCCGTATCTGATTCAGCTGAGACGGTGACACTGAGCCTGCGCCCCTACGAGGCTCTGGCGCTACTGATTGAGGGCTAAAAAGCTACTGTATGCCCCTCCCCTGACCTGTGGGGAGACGTGTGGGAGAAGGACGACTATAAACCGACCTGGCAATATTCTATTTCTAGAATATTCCCAGGTCGGTTCTGCTTAAACCATTCCTGTAGAGGAATTTATGTGGAATATCAGGCAGAATCTTAGAAGCCGTGCTCGTTCAGCCAGGTACCCGCCGCCTGCGCGGGCTCCTGCTTAGAGGTACCCGAAACACGGTCATTGAGAGTGCGCAAATCAGCGGTGGTGAGCTTCGCCGAGACACGGTTCAGAACCTCCGCCGCAGAGTCGGGAACTCGCGAGGTATTGATAATGGGCAGCACCTGCTGAGCCAGAATCATGTTCTTCGGATCCTCCAGCACCACCAGCTGATTCTGCTCAATTGCGGGGGTGGTCGAGTAGAGGTCAACCACCTGCACGGTGTCATCCAGCAGGGCCTTGACGGTCAGCGCGCCACCACCATCCGAGAGGGGCACAAACTCGGCGGGGGCGCATCCGTACTTCTCTTTCAGACCCGGGATGCCGTAGGCGCGCTCGGCGAACTCCGGGGCGGCGCCGAGCTTCAGATTCGTGCAGCGGGAGGCGAGGTCTTCAAGGCTTCGCAGACCGTATTTCTGGGCGGTCTGCGCGGTAACGACAAGCGAGTCCTTATCCTCCGCCTCGGAGGCGTTCAGGGCGCGGATTTCAGCCCCGGAGCCACCCGTGGTGAGGGTGCCGAGGGCGGCGGGTAGCGCCTGCAGAATCTCCTGCGCAGTGCTAGCTGTAGCCTTCGGGTCGAGGTAAAGCAGCAGGTTGCCGGAGTAGTCCGGGATAACGTCCACCGCACCGGAGGCGAGTGCCCCCAGGTACGCCTCGCGGGCGCCGATGCTCAGCTGGGTACGGGCGTTGAATCCCGCCCGGGCGAGGGCTCCGGCGTAGATTTCGGCAAGGATTTGGGATTCAGCGAAGGCCGCTGAGCCGACAATGATTCCTTCATGTTCGCCGCTGAAGACTTTGTCGCCGCTGAGCCCGCAGGCGCTGAGAATACCCGCCATGCCGAGCGCTCCGGCGGCGGCTAGGGCAGTGCGACGAGAGAAGGTTTTAGGTGCCTGAATCATCGGGTTCATGCCTTCTTCCGGTTGATGGTGAGCCCCGCGGGGGTGAGCGTACGCTGCACGAGGCCCATGAGCGCGTCCACGGCGAAGGCGAGAAGCGCCACGAGCAGGGTTGCGACGAGCATGCGCGGGTAGTCGCGCACGGCGAGCCCGTCGAAGAGGTACCTGCCGAGGGTTCCGCCGCTCAGGTAGGCGACGATGGTCGCGGTTGCGATGACCTGCACGAGTGCGGAGCGGAGCCCGCCGAGCATCATGTTTGCGGCGAGCGGGATTTCGAGGCGGGTCAGAATCTGCCATTCGGTCAGGCCTTGGGCGCGGGCTGCGTCCACGAGGTCTTCCGGCACGGCGGCGAGGCCTTCAAGAACTCCGGCGAGCAGGGGCGCCGCCGCAATAATAATGAGCACGATGAGGGAGGGCAGGGTCGAGACGCCCAGCCAGAGTGCCAGGATAGTGAGCAGACCGAGTGCGGGCAGCGCACGGGTGGCAGCAACGGTGCTCATGAGCAGGTTGCTACGGCCGCGGTTGGTGCCGTAACCCGGGCGGTGGTGCCCAGCCCAGAGGCCGAGGGGCACGACGATGAGTGCCGCGCAGACGGTGGCAAGGGCGGTGACGCTCAGCTGTTCGAGCAGGCGCACGAGGATTCCGCCGCTTCCCTGCCAGTTGGCGCCGTCCATGAGGTAGGCGAAGGTTCGTTCTATGACGTTCACGGGTTATGCCTTCCTTTCGGGACTGCGGCGGTTCGCAACCGTAGCCGCCTGCCAGGGCGTAAATGCCCTCGTCAGAAGGATAAGGAGCAGGTCGAGGACCAACGCGAGCAGCAGGCTAAGGATCACGCCAGCCAGGATTTCCGAAGGGATATTGCGCGCGAGTCCGTCGGTGAAGAGCGTGCCGAGCGAGGGCACACCGATGAGGGCACCCACGGACACCATCGCAATATTCGCCACGGTTGCCACGCGGATTCCCGCCATAATGACGGGCGTAGCGAGGGGCAAGTAGAGCTCCATCAGCGCCTGTCGGGGCGTGTATCCGAGGGCGCGTGCAGATTCGTGCACGCTATCGGGTACGGAGTCGAAGGCATCCACACCGGAGCGCACCATGAGCGAGAAGGAGTAAACGCTCAGGGCGACGAGCACGTTCAGCGGGGAAATAATGGAGGTTCCCAGAATGAGCGGCATCAGCACGAACAGCGCGATCGAGGGGATGGTGTACAGCAGCGAGGAGAGATGCATGAGGGTTCGCGCACCGATGCGGCGTTCGGAACCGCGGTCACGGCGACGGCTCGCGTAGTAGGCGACCGGCAGCGCGACGAGAGCGCCAATCGCGACGGGCACGACGCCCTGGTAGAGGTGGCTGAGGGTCAGCTCGAGGATGCGCTGGCTGTTGGTGGCGACCCACTCCCAGTGCATATCGCTTGCCGCCAGGGGTGATGCCACTAGGGACTGCGCGGCGAGAGGTGGTGCCGCGAGCACAATATTTTCTAGAAGACTCATTCGCTTTTCTCGCCTTCTACCACACCATTCTGTGCTTCTCGGGAGGCGGCAAGTCGGCGTGCACGCGCCTGGCGCACCGTCTGCTCATCCAGCAGGCCGGCAACGGAGCGACTCACGAAGGAGCGCACAAAATCATCGGCGGGGCTGTAGAGAATCTCTTCGGGAGTACCGAACTGTGCGAGGCGACCACCCTCCGCGAAGACGGCAATTGTATCGCCGAGCAGAAGCGCCTCGTCAATGTCGTGGGTGACGAACACAATCGTCTTGGCGAGTTGCCCCTGTAGGCGCAGCAGCTCTTTCTGCAGGTCGGTGCGCACTACCGGATCCACTGCGGAGAACGGCTCGTCCATCAGCAGGACGGGCGCATCGGCGGCGAGAGCACGCGCCACACCAACGCGCTGCACCTGACCGCCCGAAAGCTGGGAGGGGTAGCGCTTGGCGTACGAAGGATCCAGACCGACTACTTCGAGCAGTTCGAGGGCGCGCACCTGCGCCTCCTTGCGGGAGGCGCCGAGCAGGCGCGGCACGGTGGCAATATTCTGCGCGACGGTGCGGTGCGGCATGAGCCCACCCTGCTGCATCACGTAGCCGATGCTGCGGCGCAGCTCGTAGGGGTTCTTCTCGTGCACGTTCACGCCGTCAATGGTGATGGTTCCGCTATTGGGCTCCACCATGCGGTTAATCATGCGTAGACTAGTGGTTTTACCGCAGCCGGAGGGTCCGACGAACACGGTAATCTGCCCGGCGGGAATATGCAGATTCAGGTTCTGCAGCACCGTGGTGGGTTCACCGGTTCGGCTCGGGTAGCTCTTGGTGATGTTCTCGAAGCGGATTCCGCCCGCCTGCGTGCTACCAGTGGCAGCATTTTTTGCCCACGGAATTTGAGGTGAGTCCTCTAGGCGTTGGTGGGTTGAATTTTGGGCGGCTGAATTTTGGGCAGTCATGGGTGCGTTGGTGCTTTCTGCAGTGGCTATAGGGCAGGTGCCTCTGTATACAATCTATATACAAAAAGGCGGCATCTGAGGGTTTTATTCCCAAGATGCCGCCTTTTCGACGGTTTTTCAGTATCTGCAACCGCAAAGTTTTTTAAAAACAAAACCCGCCCCACTGTAGAAGCCTGGAGGCGGATTTCGTGGCTCCGACCGGCGTCGATCCGGTGACCTTACGATTTTCAGTCGTACGCTCTACCAACTGAGCTACAGAGCCTTGCGTATTTACTTTTAGATACGCAATGACCGCGTCTTCGGATGAATAATCATCTGAAATTACGCGGCCAGAGCGACCCCGACGGGACTTGAACCCGCGACCTCCGCCGTGACAGGGCGGCGCGCTAACCAACTGCGCTACGGGGCCTTGTTGGAATCAACAGAAGTAAATTCTATATCATCTAACTTGGCTTTGCAAATCGTGAGATTTGCAAGTACCCCCAACGGGATTTGAACCCGTGCTACCGCCGTGAAAGGGCGGCGTCCTAGGCCGCTAGACGATGGGGGCCTAGTCGATCGAACAGGTTCCGTTTTCTTCATCCCGTCGTTCGAACCTCCACTAGTCTATGACAGGTTTGCGGAGGCGCGCAAACCGTTTTGTTCGATTTTGCCCGATTTTGACCCCCATTTTCGACCATTTATAGCCTGGCACATATGTATTTAAGCTAGTCAATGACGATTCAGAAAAACTTCAAAAAATTTTAAAATTTCTTCACAACACCCCATATCAGGAGCTTTTGGAGGGATTTTAGCGACTTTTGGGCGCCTACAGAGGCCTCAAAGAAGCCCTATTTCCCGCTCTGATTTCTACAGATTTTCTTCAGAATCTTCCAAAATTTTGTTCCGAAGATGCCGGCATCAGTCCCGCAAGAATTCCAAAAACCCACCTTCACATCTCTTATACACCCCTCTTATGCGCATCGCAGCGGCCAAAAAACTCCACAATATCTCCAAAAAATTTTCGACAACTTTCTACGCGCTTATATAGGACATGCAGGCAAGACGCTACCCTGGGCGCAAATATCTGCAAGAGAGTGCACAGCAACACCTCTCTAGAGGGTTCACCCCAGCACCCCCCGGAACCCTCAAAAATGTGCCGCGCAAAGCAACTACAGGCCAGAATGCACGTAGATGCAAATATTCACTCTTGGGAATACAATAAACCGGCTTGTCAGACGCTTATTTTTCTCTCAGTGCAGATATCTATGCAATTATGACGACGCAGAAATATAAAGATTTGATAAACCTCTAGCGATTGACAAGGAGAGATGAAAGCCAGCTGAAAATACCCCCTGAAATAGCTTGAAGCCCCCTCTTTGAGCACCGTACTATAGAGGGCGTGAGGTCACTTCCGGACCTTGCACGGGGCCACTTCCGGAGCCCCAGACGTAAAGTCACCGCACATTACAGCACCGATAAACCGCATAGAGATCCAAAGGGGGATCCAGTGTCCGCAACGATGAATCGCCGCACGGCATTCCGTGCACTCGGCGTAGGCACCGCAACCATCGCTCTCGGCTGTGCAGCTGCACCCGCAGCGCAGGCACAGCAGATGGCGCACCCGCAGAAGGCAATGACTGCCGACCAGCAGCTCAAGCTGATTCTGCGCCGCCTAGAGCAGGTACCCGCCCGTTTGAAGTATGCGAAGCCTGGATCCTCCAACCGCGTTAATAGCGGCATTGAGAGCGCACTGGGCAACCTGACCACCGTCCAGGGCACTGACGCAGGCCGTCAGATTGCAAGCGCTAAGGCCGCTGTTCGTAAGTCTGATGGACGCGCCCACGCAGCGCTCTCCCCCGTTGGTGTTATTGCCTGCGTTGTCAGTATTGCAAAGTTTGTCATTCAGCTGGGCATCGCCATTTACAAGCTTATTAAGGCACTCGTTAACGCCTTCAAGCAGTGGAAGACCTTCAAGAACATCGTGAAGGCCGTCATTTCTGGTGAAACCCGCAAGAAGCTGGGTACTGAAACTGAAACCGTACTCAAGGCCATTTTGGGCATTGAAGACGTCCTCAAAAAGTGTGCATAGTCTACACACCGTACGGCTATGCGCTTGTTTAGAGAGCTAATCTTGGTGTTTCTTTAGCTTTCTAGACCCCGTTAAGGGATGCGCCGCACGTGGAGTCACTGCATGGGCTCGCTGCGCGTCCGGGTAGCCGGAGGGTATGTCCTCGAGTGTCTTCGGCACCTACCCAGCCCACCCCGCATGACCTCATGGTGCGGGGTGGGTTTCTTTAACCGCTCTTTCGATAACTCTTCCGGGCGAGCACTTTCCGAGAGCCCCCTACTCCCCCGCTTCCTTATATATAGACAAAAATCGACCCCGCACCGGTTCACGGTACGGGGTCGATTTCTATGCTCTACGTGCTAGAGGTAAGGATTACTCGCCGCGGGAGATGTTGACCATCTCGTCGCGGTCCACAACCTTCACGCGGGCGCGAGGCTCACCGGCTGCATCCTTGGATGCGGCGCCCAGTGCCTTCTCGTGGTCGTCCAGGCGGTGCCAGCCTTCCCAGGTGGTGTACTTGATGCCCTTGGAGTCCAGGTAGGCGCTGAATGCCTCTGCCTCCGGCTCGGGTGCGGTGTAGAGGTTCTCGCGGTCCTCGAGCAGGTGGGTGATGGTTTCGAGCGCGTCAGACTTGGTGGAGCCGATCAGGCCGACAGGGCCGCGCTTAATCCAACCGGATGCGTACAGGCCGGGAACGACCTCGCCGTTCTCGTCCACGACGCGACCCTCAACGTTGGTGATGACGCCGCGCTTGTCGTCGTAACCGATTTCGGGCAGTTCGGAACCGAAGTAGCCGATTGCGCGGTAGACAGCCTGTACGGGGTAGTCCACGTACTCGCCGGTGCCGATGATGCCGCCGTTGCCGTCGAGCTTGTTGCGTTCCATGCGCAGGCCCACGACCTTGCCGTCTTCGCCGAGAATCTCGTGCGGGGACTGCAGGAAGTGTAGGTGCAGGCGGCGGGATGCGGTCTGCTCGTTGGTCTTCTGGTCTTCCAGCCAGCCGCGCAGGGTCTTCATCATGACCTTGGTCTGTGCGTTCTTCTCCATTGCTTCTTCGGAAGCAGCGTCGAACTGGAAGTCCTCTTCGTACAGGACGATGTCCACGTCGCGGGAGTGTGCGAGTTCGCGCAGCTCGAGCGGGGTGAACTTCATCTGTGCGGGGCCGCGGCGACCGAAGACGTGCACGTCGGTCACGGGGGAAGCCTTCAGACCCTCGTAGACGTTGTCGGGGATTTCGGTGACGAGCAGGTCGTCAGCGTGCTTGGAGAGGATGCGGGAGACGTCCAGAGCGACGTTGCCGTTACCGAGCACTGCAACCTGCTCAGCTTCGAGCGGCCAGGTGCGGGGGTAGTCGGGGTGGCCGTCGTACCAGGAGACGAAGTCTGCTGCGCCGTAGGAGCCGTCCAGGTCGATGCCCTTAATGTTCAGGGGTGCATCAAAAATCGCGCCGGTTGCGAAGATGATGGCGTCGTAGTGTTCGCGCAGGTCGGCGAGGGTCAGGTCCTTGCCGTATTCAACGTTGCCGAAGAAACGGATGTCGCCGCGGTCCAGGACCTTGTGCAGTGCGGTGATGATGCCCTTGATGCGGGGGTGATCCGGTGCCACACCGTAGCGGATCAGGCCGAAGGGGGCGGGGTAGCGGTCGAAGATGTCGATGGCGACCTCGACGGCGCCGGTGCGGACCTCTTCAGACTTGGTGAGGATGTCGGCGGTGTAAATACCGGCGGGACCTGCACCAATAACGGCGACGCGCAGGGGGCGTGCTGCTTCAGACACGAAAATCTTCCTTTCGAAGTTCACCGTCCGGCGCCCGGTGCGGCGCGAACAGGCGGTGAGCTTAGTGTTCACTTCTTGCCTATTTTACCGGGGATTGACGGGTGTTCGGTGGCTTATATGTCTTCGCCCACTAAATAGGATAATTTTCTGTCACCTAATCCGGGCGGGGTCACCTAATTCAGGAGGGGTCGCCTAATCCGGGCAGGGCGGCGCATCCGACCCCGGGCACCTCCGCACGCAGCGGGCATAGAACTGCCCCACCCTCCGAGGTGCAGGAGGGCGGGGCAGGGTAACGAAGACTAGAAAGCAGGGACTAGGAGGCGGGTACCGCCTCAAAGGTCACGACCAGTTCGTCGCGTTCGCCGAAGCGGACCAGGTGGCGGTCCAGCACATCCGCCAGACCAGCAGCCAACTCGTCGTTTTCGGCGCGTACCTCCATGACGAGGGCACCGTCGATTTCGCGCAGGTCACCGTAGCCGCGGAAAATACCATCGCGGTTGAAGGTGAGGCGCAGACCGTCGGGTAGTTCTGCGGTGCCGAGCTTGCGGCCCATGTGCGAGCCGAGCTGCTTGATGTATCGGGCGGGGCGGTCAGTTGCTACGATGGCGCGCTGGCGTACCGGCAGGGATTCCGCGGCGGGGTAATTCTCAGCGGTGTTTTCTTGGGGAGTTTCAGTCACGGTGGGCTCCTTCTCATCTATGCCGAATTCTCATCTATGCCGAAAAAGGCTCACCACACGGAACCTGGCATCCGGCGACGCATGTTTCACCTCGAATATAGCAGAAACTTAGGGTCTACTAACCTAACAAACTATCATTGTTCGCGCAGGGGCGAGAGATAGTTACCGCTATTACGCCTCCCACAAAAGATCTCTGAACGAAAGCTGGGAATTTCCTGGATTAACGCTTAGAGAAACTTTAACCGTAGAATATTTCGGTAACAACAGTGTCACCTCCCCAACACACCGGGAAGTGGCACTTTTTTATGCGGGCTCGGAACCCCGAGTCACGCCCCGACTATGAGTATCTACGGATTTTCACGAATGTCTTCTGAGAACACCGCGGCTCCCCAGAGCCCCAAGGCAGAAGCCAAGGGCGCACTGGACCGTTACTTCAAGATCACTGAGCGAGGCTCCACCATCGCCGCAGAATTCCGCGGCGGCCTCGCCACCTTCTTCGCGATGAGCTACATCGTCGTGCTGAACCCCCTCATCATCGGCCTCGGCAAGGACGCATCCGGCAACGCCCTCGGCGTACCGCAGGTCGCAGCAATGACCGCACTGGTCGCAGGCGTCATGACCATCCTCATGGGCGTCATCGCCAAGCAGCCCTTCGCCATGGCGGCAGGCCTCGGCGTGAACGCGCTGCTGGCAACCACCATCGCCTCCACCCCCAACCTGACCTGGCCCGCCATCATGGGCCTCGTCGTCTGGGCTGGTGTGCTGATGACCATCCTCGTGCTGACCGGCTTCCGCACCGCAGTGTTCAACGCGGTTCCCGAATCGCTCAAGGTTGCAATCGTCGTCGGTATCGGCTTCTTCATCGCCTTCATCGGCCTCGTTAACGCAGGCATCATCCGCCGCATGCCCGACGCAGCCGGCACCACCGTGCCCGTCTCCTTCGGCGTGAGCGGCCACCTGCTCGGCTGGCCCACCCTGGTCTTCCTGTTCGGCCTGTTCCTCACCATTGCGCTGTTCATCCGTAATGTGAAGGGTGCAATCCTCTACGGTGTGCTCGCCTCCACCGCCCTCTCCATCATCCTGGAGAAGGTCGTGCCCTCCGGCAGCTCGCTTCAGTCCCCCACCGGCTGGTCTCTGAACGTCCCCGTCTGGGACTCCAACACCAGCAAGCTGCCCGACTTCTCCCTGTTCGGCTCCGCTGACCTGTTTGGCGCCTTCGGCACCCTCGGCGGCATGGCTGCAGTTCTGCTGATCTTCACCATCCTCATCTCCGCGTTCTTCGACGCAATGGGCACCTCCGTCGGTCTCGCAACCGAAGCAGGCACCATCAAGGACGGCCAGATCGAGAACGTCGACAAGGTCCTGCTCGTGGACGCCCTCGGCTCCGTAGCCGGCGGTGGCACCTCCTCCTCCGCAAGCCAGATCTTCGTGGAGTCCGCAACCGGTATCGGCGCGGGCGCACGCACCGGCTTCGCGAACATCGTCACCGGCGCACTGTTCCTCGTCGCAATCTTCCTGTCCCCGCTGGTCACCATCGTGCCCTTCGAAGCTGTTGCACCCGCAATGGTGTTCGTTGGCTTCCTGATGATCCGCCAAGCAGTGAACATCGACTGGAACGACTGGGGTCTGGGTATCCCCGCGTTCATGACCATCATCTTCATGCCGCTGGCATACTCCATCGCGGACGGTATCGGCGCAGGCTTCCTGTCCTACGTCTTCATCCGCTTGGTGCAGGGTCGCGGCAAGGAAGTTCACTGGCTCATGTACGTGGTTTCCGCAGTGTTCCTCATCTTCTTCGCTAACGGCCTGATTACCGGCTGGATGCACTAAATACATCAGGTGCCTCACCCTCCACACGTGGAGGCGCGGGCACCATCAGGGCGGGGTATCGGCACCTTCGGGTTGCCGGTACCCCGCCCTGCGCTATTCTTCCCTCTACCCCAACTACCCAATTCTGGGTTGCAGGGGTCGGGGAAACACCACATCACCGACTGAACCGCCGCACACAACGCGTTTCAACGGCACAAGCTAAGCGGCGGCGCCTACAATAGTTGAACCATTGTGGCGCCCAACCCGGGACTTACCCGCGAGCTTTACCCTCGAAACCGGCGGCGCAACAGTACACACCGAACAACATCAACGGATCCTCACATGTCTGAACCCCAGAAGGCGGCAGCGCCCACCAGCGCACTCGACCGCTACTTCAAGATTTCCGAACGCGGCTCCTCCATCGCCGCAGAATTCCGCGGCGGCCTCGCCGCATTCTTCGCCATGAGCTACATCGTGGTGCTGAACCCCCTCGTCATCGGCCTCGGCAAGGACGCATCCGAACGCACCCTCGGTATCGCACCCGTCGCGGCTGTGACCGCGCTGGTTGCCGGCGTGATGACCATCCTCATGGGTGTTATCGCCAAGCAGCCCTTCGCCATGGCGGCTGGCCTGGGCGTGAACGCGCTGCTCGCCTCCACCATTGCCACCACCCCGAACCTGACCTGGGCAGACATCATGGGCCTGGTCGTTCTTGCCGGTCTGATCATGACCGTTCTGGTGCTCACCGGCTTCCGTACCGCGGTGTTTGAGGCGGTCCCCGAGTCGCTCAAGACCGCGATTGTGGTCGGTATCGGCTTCTTTATTTCCTTTATCGGTCTGGTCGACTCCGGCATTATCCGCCGCATGCCTGACGCAGCTGGCACCACCGTTCCGGTGAGCCTCGGCGCGGGCGGTCACCTGCTCGGCTGGCCCACCCTCGTCTTCCTCTTCGGCTTGTTCTTCACCATCGCCCTGTTCATCCGTAACGTGAAGGGGGCGATCCTGTGGGGCGTGCTCGCCTCCACCGCACTGTCCCTGATTCTGGAGGCGGTTGTCCCCTCCGGTTCCGTGAAGGAGGCGGCAACCGGTTGGTCCCTGAACGTGCCTTCCCTGGCGGACATGAAGTTCACCACCCCGAACTTCTCCCTCATCGGTTCCGCTGACCTGTTCGGCGCATTCACCCACATCGGTCCGCTGGCTGCTTCGCTGCTGGTGTTCACCATTCTGCTGTCCGTGTTCTTCGACGCGATGGGCGTTTCGGTGGGTCTTGCCGCCGAGGCTGGCACCATGAAGGACGGCAAGGTTGAGGACATCGACAAGGTCCTGCTCGTGGACGCTTTCGGTTCCGTTATCGGTGGTGGCGCGTCCGGTTCGGCGAACCAAATTTTCGTGGAATCCGCTACCGGTATTGGTGCGGGTGCACGCACCGGCTTTGCGAACATTGTGACCGGTGTGCTGTTCCTGCTGGCGATTTTCATTTCGCCGCTGGTCACCATCGTTCCTTTCGAGGCGGTTGCTCCGGCGCTGGTCGTGGTCGGCTTCCTGATGATCCGCCAGGCTGTGAATATTGACTGGACCGACTGGGGTCTGGGTATTCCGGCGTTCCTGACCATTATTTTCATGCCGCTGTCGTACTCGATTGCGAACGGTATTGGTGCCGGCTTCGTGGCGTACACTTTCATTCGCCTGGTGCAGGGCCGCGGCAAGGACGTGCACTGGCTGATGTACCTGGTCTCCGCGGTGTTCGTGATCTACTTCGGTATGGGCATCATTAACGGCTGGACTAGCTAAGTCCGCTAGCCCCGATAGTTAGCCTCATTGAGAGGCGTCAACAAAGAATGGCAGAATCGTTCCGGTTTCGGAATGATTCTGCCATTTCTTTATCTGCCCACCCGCACTCAGCATGTACGAGAGGCAAGGAAAGTGACGAGACTTAGCGGACGTCTCCATCCACGTAGAACCAGGCGCCGCCCACCTTCTCAAAGCGCGACAGCTCATGCATGCTGCCCTTCACCCGCTCCTCCGCAGGAACACCCGGCACCGAACGGTAATACGCAACGAACTCCACCGTACCGGACGCATCAAACGGGCCACCCGAAGCACCCAGAATATCCAGGCGATACCAGCGGATATCATCCTCCAACTCCAAGGCGGCCGGGCGAGTACTCGGATGCCAGCTCGCCAGCAGATACGCCGCATCCCCGGTCGCAAACGCGGTAAAACGCGAGCGCATCAGCTGCTCCGGCGCAGGAGCAGTCAGCGTGCCGGAGGCGGCAAACTCGCCCAGGAACCTGCCGCAGCAGGCGCCGTACACCTCGCCGCTCGAGCAGGGGCAGCGGTCTTCATGGTTAAGTTCAACCTGGTTCAGTTCAGTCATGCCACCCAGTATAAAGAACGCGCCACGTCAAGAAGGCATCGCATCAAGAAAGCACAGCGCAAAGAAACGCCCGCTCCGCCGAGGATACAAATCCTCCAGCAGAACGGGCGTTCTTGTTTTCAATCGTTAAGTTTGAGCGAACCTACACGGTACGCTTCAGCGGCAACGCTTATTCAGCGATTGCGCGAGCCGGGGTGTCAGCAGCCGAAGGCTTGCCCACGTATGCGCCGCGGTACTTAGCAGCCGGGTGGCTGTTAGCAACCTTGGTGTGGCCCTTACCGAAGATGTTCTCACGCAGGGTGTTGCCCTCGTACTCGGTGCGGTAGCGGCCGCGCTTCTGCAGCTCGGGAACAACGTACTCGATGAAGTCCTCGAAGGAGCCCGGGGAGACGTGGTATGCCAGGTTGATGCCGTCCAGGCCACCCTCGTCGATCCAGCGCTCAAGCTCGTCAGCAACCTGAACCGGGTCACCAACAATGACATCGCCCATGCCGCCGAGGGTGGTGTGCTCAGCGATGGCCTTGCGGGTCCACTTCTTGTCCTTCGCCTGCAGGGTGAAGGGGGTCAGGAAGGACTGAATCGACTCGGTCTGCACGTAGTTCAGGACCTCGTCCTCGTCGAACTGGGACAGGTCAACACCGGACCAGCCGCCGATGATAGCCTGTGCAGAGTCGAGGTTGATGTACTTCTTGTACTCCTCGTACTTTGCCTTTGCCTTCTCTTCGGTCTCATCCACGATGACCGAGAGCATTGCAAGGATCTTCACGTCGTCGCGGCTACGGCCCTGCTCCTCGGCAGCGGCGCGAATACGGTCGGTCACAACGCGGGTCAGGTCGGGACGCAGAGCGCTGATGAACACAGCCTCAGCGTGCTTACCGGAGAACTGCTGGCCACGGCTGGATGCGCCAGCCTGGAAAATCACGGGGGTGCGCTGCGGGCTCGGCTCGGTCAGGGAGATGCCGGGTACGGAGAAGTACTTGCCCTTGTGGCCAATCGGGTGGACCTTGGAGGGGTCAGCGTAGATGCCGCGCTCGCGGTCCTTGATGACTGCGCCGTCTTCCCAGGAGCCTTCCCACAGCTTGTAGCAGACGTCCAGGAACTCGTCGGCGATTTCGTAGCGCTCGTCGTGCGGGATCTGGGTGGGCAGGCCCTGGTTCTCAGCAGCCGAAGGCAGGTAAGAGGTCACAACGTTGAAGCCGACGCGGCCCTCAGTGAGGTGGTCGAGGGAGGCGTAGCGGCGAGCCAGGGTGTAGGGCTGCTCGAAAGTAGCGGCAGCAGTCACGCCGAAGCCGAGGTGCTCGGTCACTGCAGCCATTGCAGAAATCTGGGTTGCGGGGTCATTCACGGGAACCTGAGCGGCACCCTCAATGGCGGGAGCGGCAGAGTTCTTGTACACGTCGTAGATGCCGACCACGTCAGCGATGAACACGGCGTCAAACAGGCCGCGCTCAAGGGTCTTAGCCAGGTCAGTCCAGTACTTGATGGTGTTGTACTCGGTTGCGCGGGAGCGCGGGTGACGCCAGAGGTCGAAGCTCTGGTGACCAATGCAGGTCATTTCGAATGCGTTAACTACGATGCGCTTCTTCTGCTCAGCCATCGATTTTCCTTTCGCGAATGATCGGGGACGATCGGGTTAGTGCCCTGCACCCCGCGCGCCGCCTCCTTCTTGCCTTCTGCGTTCGGTGGTGGCCTTCGTGCAGGTGGCGCGTTCGCGCCGTACTTGCCTCGTAACGTTGAGGCCAGATCATCATCTGGGGCACCCCGCTACGGGAGAGGGTTGCCGCCCGGCTAGCCAGAGCTTAGCGCCGGGACTCATGATCTCGTGGTTTGAGTGTACGGGGCGCACGGGAGGGAGGTCACGTTTGTGACGAAAAAATCTTTTTGTGACGTGGAACCGAAATATTTCGTGATAAATGCGAAATATACGGTCATAGAAATTCATACGCGCCCGCAGGGTTGATTGAGGCACGCCACAGCCCATAGGGTGGGAGAAGCAAACCATCCAGAGCGACTGAGAGACCTGGCTCCACGACGTCGCAGCAACCGGCACGGATTCTTCCGCCCCCGGTGCTAACGCCAGGAACGATGGAAGTGACATGACACTCAACAGTGCAGTAACTGACGTACCCACCAGTGAAAAGAACGGCCGCCGTGCCGTATCCACCGCCGCCGTCCCCTTGAGCTTTGAAGGCGTCGGACAATCTTTCCCCGTGCCCGGCGGAACCCACGAAGTTCTTCGCGGAGTCTCCTTCACCGCAGCCCCCGGCGAGATTATCTCCGTCATCGGCTCCTCCGGATGCGGCAAATCCACTCTCCTGCGTGCAGCAGCAGGCCTGAACCGCATCACCGCAGGTACCGTGCGTATCGGCGAGAAGGCAGTGACCGGCCTCGACCCCCGCGTAGCTATCGGCTTTCAGGAACCGCGCCTGCTCCCCTGGCGCACCGTCGCCGACAACGTGGCTCTCGGACTACCGCAGGGCACCAAAAAATCTGAAGGCGCAGCATCCGTAGCGCGCCTGCTCGACCTGGTCGGCCTGGGCGAATACGCAACCCACCGTCCCAAGGAAATTTCAGGCGGTATGGCTCAGCGCGTGTCCCTGGCACGAGCGCTCGCACGCAACCCCGGCGTGCTGCTGCTCGACGAGCCCTTCGGTGCTCTGGATGCGCTGACCCGCATCAACATGCAGGATTTGCTGTTGGACGTGCACCGTCAAGACCCGACCACGATTCTGCTGGTCACCCACGATGTGGAAGAGGCGCTGTACCTCTCTGACCGGGTGATTGTCCTCGGTAAGGACACCCCGGAGGCGCCCGCCACCATCCAGCGCATTGTGACCGTTGACCGTTCTCACCCGCGTGACCGCGCCGATGCTGAGATCACGGCGCTGCGTAGCGAACTGTTGGCTGAGCTCGGCGTGGAAGATAACGCCTAAAGCCGCCACGCAACACATTTCTTACACATCACATCATCATCTTCAGAAGCGAAAAGATTTCATCATGACTTACTCCCCGTCTCGTCGTACCGCCCTCAAGTCCCTTGCCGCAGCCGCCGCTTTTGCTACTCTGCTCAGCGCCTGCGCCGGTGAAGGTTCCGGTTCCGCTAACGCCTCCGGTGCTGCCGGTGGTGGCAATCAGAACACCGTGACCATTGACTACGCGACCTACAACCCGCTGTCCCTGATTATCCGCAAGAAGGGTTGGCTTGAGACCGCCCTCGCCGCCGAGGGTAAGAAGGTTGAGTGGGTCAAGTCGGCCGGTTCGAACAAGGCGAATGAGGCGCTGCGTAGCGGCAATATTGATGTTGGCTCGACCGCCGGTTCGGCGGCGCTGCTGGCACGCGCTAATGGCTCCCCCATCAAGGTCATTAGCCTCTACTCGCAGCCGGAATGGTCGGCACTGGTGACCCGCAAGGATTCGGGCATCACCAAGGTTGCGGACCTGAAGGGTAAGACTGTTGCCGTGACCAAGGGTACCGACCCGTACTTCCTGCTGCTGCAGGCACTCAAGCAGGAGGGTATTTCCGCTTCGGATCTGACCATTCAGAACCTGCAGCACGCCGACGGCCGCACCGCCCTGGATAACGGTCAGGTCAACGCGTGGAGCGGCCTGGACCCGATTATGGCTGCCGCCGAGGTGGAAAGCGGCGACGTGCTCTTCTACCGCAACCTGAACTTCAACACCTACGGCTTCCTGAACGCGACCGAGAAGTTCATTCAGTCCAACCCGACCGCCGCACAGACCATCGTGGACGTGTACGAGTACGCTCGCGCCTGGGCTAAGAAGAACCCCGAAGAGGCAGTGAAGATTGTCGAGGAGGAGTCCGGCATTAAGCACGAGACTGCTCAGGTCGTCATGGAGCGCACCCACCTGGATATCGACCCGGTTCCGGGCGCTAAGCAGGTTGAGGTTCTCAAGGGTGTCGGCCCGATTCTGGTCGAGTCCGGCGACGTTCCCTCCCAGTCCGACGTGGACAAGGCACTAAACAGCATTGTGGACGACCAGTTCGCAAAGAAGGCTGACAGCGCAGCCGTTGAGAAGATCGCAAAGGTGGTTGAGAAGTAATGACCGCCGCAACGATCACCGCCGCCTCCAGCGCTCGCGCTGAGCGTGCCGAGAAGCGTGTCTCTTCCGTGAAGCTGCCGTCGAACCCGTTCGCCGGTAAGCAGTACCTGGGCCTGATTCTTCCCCTGGCGCTGATTGCCCTCTGGTACATTCTGAGCACGAACGGCGTGTTCACCCAGGTTCAGCTGCCCTCCCCCGACCGTGTGGTCAGCGCCGGTGTTGAGCTGGCGCAGCGCGGCGAGTTGGGCCGCCACGTGGCGATTTCTACTCAGCGTGTGCTGATTGGTTTCGGTATTGGTGCCGTGCTCGGCCTGGTGCTGGGTGCGCTGATTGGCCTGTCTGCGCCGGTGCGTCTGATTGCCGCACCGACCATTGGTGCGCTGCGTGCCGTGCCGTCCCTGGCGTGGGTTCCGCTGCTTCTGCTGTGGATCGGTATCGGCGAGAATTCCAAGGTGACCCTGGTTGCTATTGGTGCGTTCTTCCCGGTATACACCACGGTTTCTGCGGCTCTGGCGCACGTTGACCCCAAGCTTGTGGAGGCGGCACGCGCCTTCGGCCTGAAGGGTCTGCGCCTGTTCACCACGGTTCAGCTTCCCGCGGTTCTGCCGTCGGTTGTTTCGGGTCTGCGTCTGGCGCTGGCTCAGGCGTGGCTGTTCCTGGTCGCCGCTGAGCTGCTGGGTGCATCCATGGGTCTGGGTTACCTGCTGACCGACTCGCAGAACAACGGCCGCACCGACCGCCTGCTGCTGGCTATTGTGGCGCTGGCGGTGCTCGGTAAGATTACCGACGCCCTGGTGGGTGTTTTCGAGCGCTGGGTGAAGGCGAAGTACCCCAGCAACTAACGCCACCAGCAATTAGCACCACAGCTAAACGCAACGCTCAGCACGCGCTGAGTTTTAGGAGAGATGTCCGCCGCGTGGCTGCTCCCCGAAGGTGAGCTAATCATCGCTACGCGCCGGAGAAAGAAGTCGGCGGGGAAACCTGTCGCCTACTGAATGATGATGATGTGCCCCGCCCCGCGCCCCACAGCAGTGAGCGCGGGGCGGGGTCTTTAAATATGTCGTTATATTACGAACCGATACACAGCACACCGAATATGACGGTCCCCTTTGCGTCCACCCCCTCCGGCGCGCTTTACTAAGAAGGCAAACCATCCAGAGCGACCGAGAGACCTGGCTCCGTGACGTCGCAGCAACCCCCTCGCCAACGCACACACAGACCCCACGGTCACACAGACAGCGGCACGGCAAGCAAGGGTGCTAATGCCAGCAACCGATGGGAGAATAATGGGACTGCCCACCCCCTACTCGTTCACCGACCCGCTAAACCCCACCCCGAACCCCGCCCTCGAATCTGACGAGGCGCGCGTTGCGTTCTGGGAGAAGCAGGCGCAGCGACTCACCTGGGCTGAGCCCTGGCACACCGCGCACCGTTTCGAGAAACCGAAGTCCCTCGGCTTCGACGAGGACGGCATCGAACAGTTCAGCATCCCCAAAATTAAGTGGTTCGAGGGCGGTAAGCTCAACGTCGCCTACAACTGCGTGGACCGCCACGTGGAGGCAGGCCGCGGCGACAAGGTAGCCCTCTACTTCGAGGGTGAGCCCGGCGACCGTGAGGCCATCACCTACTCCGAACTGCAGCGCCGCATCGCGAAAGCAGCAAACGGCCTGCTGTCCCTGGGCGTGCGCAAGGGTGACCGTGTGGTCATCTATCTGCCTGTCATCCCCGAAACCATTATTTTCACCCTCGCCTGCGCGCGTATTGGCGCGATCCACTCCCTCGTCTTCGGTGGTTTCTCCGCCGAGGCGCTGAAGTTCCGTGTGGAAGACACCGGCGCGAAGGTTCTCATCACCACCGACGGCCAGAACCGCCGCGGCAAGGTCGTTCCCGTGAAGGTCAACGCCGACGAGGCATGCTCCGGTGAGAACAATATCGAGCACGTTATCGTGGTGGACCGCACCAGCGCCTCCGACCCGGTAGCGCACGCCGCTGTGCCGTGGACTGAGGGCCGCGACGTCTGGTACCACGATCTGGTGGACGACCAGCCGGATACTCACGCCTACGAACTGCATGATGCCGAGGATCCGCTGTTCATTATTTACACCTCCGGCACCACCGGTAAGCCCAAGGGCCTGGTGCACACCATGGCTGGATACCTGGTGCAGACCGCGTACACTCACGCGCTGCTGTACGATCTGCTGCCGGATTACGTGGACGAGAACGGCGTGTTGCGCCCCGACGAGCTGTCCGCGGTCAACGACCCGCAGAAGGTTGAGTCCACCGTTCACTGGTGCACCGCCGACCTGGCGTGGGTGACCGCACACACCTACGAAATTTACGGCCCGCTGGTTAACGGCGTGTCCGAAGTGATCTACGAGGGTACCCCGAACACTCCGCATTACGGCCGCCACTTTGAGGTTATTGAACGCTACGGTGTGACCAACTACTACACCGCCCCGACCCTGATTCGTTCGCTCATGGGTGCGTTCCCGAATGGCCCGGAGCCCGGCAAGTACGACTTCTCGACCGTGCGTCTGCTCGGTTCGGTGGGCGAATCCATCAACCCGGAGGCGTGGCGTTGGTTGCGTCAGCACGTGGGCGGCGGCACCGCGGCATTCATTGACACCTGGTGGCAGTCGGAGACCGGTTCGACCGTGTGCTCGCCGCGCCCGCACGACCCGGCGTTCGCACCCGAGGGCACCTACCCGGAGGGTACCCCGCACTGCACTCCCCTGCCCGGTTGCGCTACCCGTGCCGTTCCCGGCGTGTCCACCCGCGTGGTGGATGAGCACGGCGACCCGGTCGAACCCGGTAAGCAGGGCTTCATCGTGGTCGATAAGATTGGCCCCTCGATGGCTCGTACCGTGTGGCAGAACCCGCAGCGTTACCTGGATTCCTACTGGCGTCACTACGGCGAGCGCGGCTGGTTCCTCGCTGGCGACGGCGCGAAGGAAGACGAAGAGGGTAACGTGTACATCCTCGGCCGTATTGATGACGTGATTAACATTTCGGGTCACCGCCTGTCCACGATTGAGATTGAGTCGGCTCTGGTGACTCACCCGGCTGTGGTTGAGGCTGGTGTCTGCCCCGTGGAGGATGAGCTGACCGGTCACCAGGCGGTCGCTTACGTGACGCTCACCGATGAGGGTAAGGGCCTGACTGAGGATGAGCTGAAGGCGGCGCTGACCGCACACGTGCGTGAGCACATTGGCCCGATTGCTAAGCCGAAGGACGTTGTGGCGGTTGCCGATATCCCGAAGACCCGTTCGGGTAAGATTACTCGCCGTCTGCTCGGTGAGCTGTACCAGGGCCGTTCTTTGGGTGATGTTTCTTCGCTGCAGAATGAGGAGGCGCTGGGCCACATTGCGCAGGTGCTGGTGGATACCGGCCGCGTGAGCGAGGCTGTCTAGGCTCTGTTGCTGAGCTGAGCACTGTGCCGAGCTGCACGCTGCGCTGAGCTGAAAGCTACATAGAGTAAAGGTGCGGATACCGAATGATGATTCGGTATCCGCACCTTTTGCTATGCCATTTTACTGAGCTGACAAGGCTCTCTGTTGGCGTTGCGCCACCTATTCAGCCTACTTAATCAGGCCCAGCGAACGAGCGTGTTCGGCGGTAATACCGCTCGGCTCAATGTGCTCGGGGCCCTTGTCCTTCTCGGGGTGCTCGGTCGCCTGGAAGCGGATCATCTTCACATCGTTTGCGGCACCCAGGTTCGTGATCATGCCGTCACCGTTCAGGTCCACGGACACCGGCTCGGTGTCGATTTTGCCGTTGCCGTTGAAGTCAATCGGCTGGTTGGCGGGCTTGCCCTTGTACAGGAAGCCAGCCGCGCGGGGACCGAAGCCACGCGCCTCGTACAGCTTCGCCTCGTTGAGCATGCGGTATTCGGCGGTGGAGTAGCCGAAGTAGCGGCTACCGTCAGCCATGGGCACGCCGGTGAGGGTGTACTGGTAGTTCATGACGCTGTAGTAGTTGGGCTTGTAGTTGATTTCGTCCCAGCCGCCGTGGCTCAGTGCGAGGTTGTGGCCGAGCTCGTGCACGAACACTGCCACGCGGATGTTGCTGCTTGCCTCGCCCCAGAAGGTCGGGCCGACGGTGACCATAAAGTTACGACCGCCAAAGTTAGCGATACCGGAGGAGTAGCTGTTGTCGTAGTAGTCGCCCCAGATCATGTAGTGGAAGGTGCCTTCGCGGGCGGGGTTGAACTTACCTTCGGTTGCCTTGATTCGGTGGAGCGCCTTGAATTCGCTGTCGAGTGCCTGGTAGCTGATTTCGTTGCCGCCGCCCAGGTTGTACTTGGCGCTGCGGGCGCTACCGGCGTCCAGGTGGATGTTCACGCCGGTAGTGCCGTCGGGGTTGCGCAGGGGCAGGTCGGCATAAATCTTGGTGATGCGGTCCAGTTCGTCTTCGCTGGGCAGCAGACCTGCCATGTAGTCCATCTCAACGAAGATGTCCTTGTGGTTGGGGTCTGCGCCCATTGCGGGGAAGTCGACGTCGATTTTGCCGTCGCCGTCAGCGTCGTAGCCCTTCATTTCCCAGGTGTTGGGGATGCCGTCGCCGTCAATATCGGGGCTGTAGGCGTTTGCTGCGGGGGCTGCGATAGTGCCCAGGCAGAGCACTGCGAGGGAGGCAAGCGTGACGCGTGCGCTCTTCATAAATGCCATGTTGTGTTCCTTCAGTGTGTGGTGACCGGTGGTGTTTCTGTGGAGTTTTCCGGGAGGGCGTTCTCCACGGTTTCCATGATGCTCCCGTTTCACGTATTAGGTGAGCTGGGTGCCGCAATGTTCATACATTGAAGTAAAAGTTGAGATAATTTTGAAGATGAGCTGAATTACATTAGAGTATCAGTAATTCAAATCACATGCATCACCACATTTTTCACAACAAGAGAGATCCCATGACTTCTTCCTCGAACACCACTAACGGTCTGAACCGCCGCGCACTCATCAAGGGTGCCGCATGGAGCACCCCCGTCATCGCAACCGCCGCAGCGGTACCCGCCTACGCGGCATCCACCGACGCGCAGGAAACCCCGACCCTGAAGTTCGGTGTCTTCACCCAGGCGTTCAACTCGAACCCCTCCAACGACTTTGATACCCGCTACGGTCTGGACTCCTACACCGTGCAGGTTCCCAACATCAGCGCAACCTCCACCACCCCGCAGAGCCGCGGCGGCGGCACCTTCACCCCCGGAGGTAGCGTCGGTGCCGGCCTGTACGGTGGCGCGGGTCTGTGGATTTCCGCACCCATCAACTCCAAGGGCGAGTTCCAGGGCAGCTCCTGGCTGTACCCTCAGGCGCATCTGCAGGTGACCTTCGAGTTCACTTTCCCCACCGCCGAGGATGTCACCGACCCGCTGCTGTGGGATGTCGATAACGACGTTGAGATCCCGGCACTCGCCAAGAGTGCGGGCGGCGCAAAGACCAACAACCCCGCCGTGGCGGCGTTCAACGGCATCGCATACACTGCGAAGTTCTACGAGCCGGTCATCGAGGACAACGTCTGGACCGGCGTGCTGGATATCCGCACCTCCGACTACCTGGAAGCCACCGCGAAGGACGGCGTGAGCTACGCGCAGGTGCTGGCTTCGCTGGTTCCGGTGTACTTTACCAAGGTGACCTCCAGCTACACCCTGACCACCACCGCTCAGATCACCAGCGGTAGCGTCGCAATGCAGCTGACCGAGGGTGGCGAGTACACCTTCAAGGATCTGGCTGGTTTGCGCGCTTCGGCGACCATCACCCGCTAAAGTACCGAGCATAAACAAGGGGGCCCGGCATCCATAACGGATGCCGGGCCCCTCGCCGTGTTTAAGGCTTGGACTATCGGGCACCGCCGGTAGCTGCTAGAGGCTAGTCCTTCGCGGGAACCAGACCCTCAGCTGGTAGCAATAGTTCATGACGCTCAGGTAGTTCGGCTTGTCGTTCACGTCATCGGTGCCGCCGGGCAATAAAAACCTAGCACTTCATCATAACGCCGTCTTGAGCCCCGCACGAGAATTCTCATCATGCGGTGCTGTTTGAGCGCATCAGCACAGGGAATGCGGGTATCTGTCGTTCTCGGGAAGCATAAGAAAAACCATAGACGTTGCGGCACAGCAAGCCTATTCTGGATATACAAGTATTTTTCAACATACAGGAGGATACGATGGCTAACGTTACGATCATTGGCGGGCACGGCAAGGTTGCTCTTCTGGCCGAGCCGCTGCTGGTGGAGCGCGGGCATGCGGTCAATGCGCTTATTCGCAGGCCGGAGCAGTCAGAGGATATTGTCACGCGCGGGGCGAACCCTGTGGTCGCTGACATTACCGCGTTGAGCACCGAGGAGATGGCGAAGCTCTTCAAGGATTTACATACAGAAGTGCTGGTGTGGTCCGCGGGTGCGGGCGGTGTAGGTGGCCCCGAACGCACCTATGCGATTGACCGTGACGCTGCGATCCGGTCGATGGATGCGGCGCGGCTGGCCGGTATTAAACGGTACGTGATGGTATCGTACCTGGGCGCGGGTTCCGGGCACGGCATCGACCCTGATGACAGTTTTTACGCCTACGCCGAGTCGAAGACGATCGCCGATGAGCACCTGCGCGGCTCGGGGCTGGATTACACGATTCTGGGGCCGGGGACGCTCACCCTTGAGGAGGCAGGCGGCATTACTCTGGGGATTGAGCCCGCCCACACGCCCGGCGCCGAATCTAATACTCCGCGGGCCACCGTTGCCCAGGTGCTGGCGGCGGTTCTTGAGGACCCGTCCACGGTTGGGAAGGCGCTCCCGTTTATTGGCGGGCCCACCCCGATAGCTCAGGCTCTCGCATCGGCGCCTAACAGCAATAAGCTGCGCTAGGGTTTGCCGGATGCACCCGCCCCGGCTGAGTGCGGACGCGTCCCGAGCCTCTTCACGGGTTTGGGGCGTGTTTTTCTCTCACGCAAGGTTGGTGCCGCATCGCTCAGTATCCTAAAGTACCATGTATTTTTAGAGCAACTGCAAGAGGTTCCCGTGGGATTCTTCGATCTCTTCGCCGACAAAACCCCGGACGAGCCCGCCGAGGCGTAGCTTACCAGGACATTTCTGGTCTGACTGCTTCGGCGACCATTACCCGCTAAGGGGCATGAGCCGCTAAGACAGCGAATTTAAAACACCAGGGGCCCGGCATCCATATTGGATGCCGGGCCCCTTTGCTTTCGGGCTCAGCCTATCGGCTGCCGCCGAGGTAAATTGTCGCAAAAAGTAGTTCCCAAAAAAAGAGAACTGTATTACAATGTATATATAGTCTTTAGGAACGAGGTACCAACTATGGAAAACCTAGTAATTTCAGTCTTTAACACCGAAAGCGAAGCTTATCAGTCCTTTGCAGATTTGAAGGCTTTCCGCCAAACTCAGACGACCAAGGTTGCTCAAATCGCCCTGGTCAAAAATGAAAACGGTCATATCGTTGAAAAAGAACGCTATGATTTTGAAGATTCAACGACGGATGCAACCCTAAAAGGTGGCTTGCTCGGTGCAGTTATCGGGCTTTTGGGTGGTCCTATCGGCGTCTTGTTTGGTTATGGTATTGGTAGCCTCAATGGTTTGGTTGCTGGTGCTACCGTTGATACGGCAGAAGCTGGCCTGATTGACGTTGTTTCTCAAAAATTGACTAACGGTGAAACAGCCGTTGTTGCCTTGGTGCAAGAAGACAACGAAGCAGTCATCGATGCTTACTTCACCAAGTACGACACCCAAATCGTGCGTTGGGATGTAGCAACCGTCGTAGCCGAAATCGAAGCAGCTCTGCAAGTCCAAGAAGACCTCTACAACCAGGCGCGTGCACAGATGAAGGCTGAACGTAAAGCCGAACGCAAGGCTAAGCTTGAAGAATTCAAGGCGAATGTCAAAGCAAAGTTTGACAAATTGAAAGCGTAAGCACCCAAGCATCTCATAAAAAATAGGCTATCTACTTCTGGTAGATAGCCTATTTTTTTTAAAAACTAGATTTTAGAAAGAGGAAGTGAGGATTTTGGCTCAAGATCTTGAACAAATCAAGGAAGACAATGGCAAAAATACCAAACTCAAGGTGGGGATTTTAGCCATCTCTCTTTCTCCAGGTGGATGTTGATGCCGGTGGTGCTGTTGGGGTTGCGCAGGGGAAGCTGGGCGAAGGATTCGGTGATGCGGTCGAGCTCATCCTCGCTAGCGAGCAGGCCGGGCATGTAATCCATCTCCACGAAGATGTCCTTCTACAGCGGGTTATTGCGCTCTCACGAGGTTTCAACACCTCAGGGCAACAATAACCCGCTTCATCATACACAGAGTGCATATAGATTTTCTCCGGTATAGCACCATATCTCAGGTTATGCACCGCTTATGCCGTAAAAGCGCTCTGATAAGCCTTCTACTTGGTGGTCTCCACCCCAGCGTTCTGCGCGGCAGCCTTCGCCTCGGAGGTCTTCTTGGAGGCATAGAACAGGCACACGACCGCGCCCACCGCCGCGGCAACCAGGGGCAGCATCATGGAATCAGCCATTGCCGCCGCGTAGGGTTCACGCAGGACCTGCGGAAGCACGCCTCCAGCAGCGCTGCCGTGAGAGCTACCGCCCGCTGCGGCAGCCGGACCCAACGCGGACAGGTGCGAGGTAATCGCAGAAGCCATAATCGTCGTAATCGCAGCCGAACCCAGCACCGACGCCATCTGGCGGGTCTCGTTGTACACGCCCGAACCGGCACCGGCACGCTGCGGCGGCAGGTTACGGGTCGCAGACACCGACAGCGGACCCCAAATGCAGGAGTTCGCCGCACCCAGAATAATCATCGGACCAACCATCAGCCACAGGTTGCCTTCCGCAACCATCGTCGGGCGGAGCAGAGCAAAACCAACAACCATCAGCGTAAAGCCAATCACGGCAATCCACTTCGGGTCGTTACGGTTCAGACGCGCACCCACCACCGGCGCCAACGCGCCCGAGAACAACGCCATCGGGGCGGTCATCAGCGCAGCCTGGGTCGGGTCCAGGCCCTCCACCTGCTGCAGGTACAGGGTCAGCGGGAATGCCATGCTGATAGCGACCACACCCATAGCGGAGATAGCCACATTCGACACGGAGAAGTTACGGTCACTGAACAGGCTCAGCGGAACCAGCGGCTCACGCGGGTTAATAGCCTGCCAACCAATGAACAGACCCAGCACCAGAATGCCGGCAATAATCAGACCCCACACGCTCACCGCAATACCGGTGCCCAGGAACGAATCGGTCATGGTGCCCCAGTCGTAGGTGGCACCTTCCTGAATACCGAAAACTAGCAGGAACAGACCGACCGCCGAAAGCACCACGCCCAACCAGTCGAAGCTGTGCTTCTTCTGCTCAAACACCGGCACGTTACGCCACGCCAAGAACAGACCGACCAAACCCACCGGAATGTTCACGAAGAAAATCCAGCTCCAATTCAGGGCATCCACGAGCACGCCGCCCAGAATCGGGCCGACCAGCGAGGCGACACCCGCAGTCGCACCCCAAATACTCATCGCAACACCGCGCGCATTCGGCGGGAACATCAGCGTAATCAGAGACATGGTCTGCGGGGTCATCAGCGACGCGCCCAGGCCCTGCACCACGCGGGCGGTAATCAGCGACTCAACATTCGGTGCCAGACCACACCACAGGGAGGCAAGCGTAAAAATAGCCATACCGATCATGTACAGGTTCTTCTGACCGAAGCGGTCACCCATACGGCCGGTAATGAGCAGCGGCACCGCATACGCCAGCAGGTAGGCGCTCGTCACCCACATGCCCTCCGACAGGGACGCCTCCAAATCCTGCAGCATGTGCGGCAGGGCGATGGTAACAATATTGCCGTCCACCAGGATCATGAAAAAGCCAACGACCAGGGACCAGAGAGCAGGCCAGGGCTTGTAGGGTGTCTTCGCCGGGTTACCGACGAGAGGCACTTTTTTAGGGCGTGAACTCAATGATCCTCCAGGGGATAGGTTGTATGCGGATAGATTGTCTGTGCGTTCAGCATTGCCGCTGAGTGAATGCCCCTAATGTTACTCCTTTTCAGGCCGCGGCTTCGGTTGCTTTACCCTTATTCAGCTCTTCACGGCGTGTGCGCGCGGCAACCAGGCGACAGGAACGCCGAACCCTCTAGACTGAAGCTATAGAAGGTATTAGAGCGCCACCTCCGGCGCTCACCCCCATCAGACCACCCTCAATGAGATGACCCCGGGAGGACCCATGGGTTTCTTTGATTTCTTCACCGACCGCACCCCAGCAGAACCCGCCGAAATCCGCCTCGTCGCTTTCGTCAGCGGCAAAGTGCAGGGTGTGGGTTTCCGCTGGTGGTGCGCCGGAACCGCCAAGCCCATGGGCCTGACCGGCTACGCCGAAAACCTCGACGACGGGCGTGTGAAAGTCGTTGCGGAAGGTACTGCCGCCTCCTGCGCTCGCCTGGTGGATGTGCTGCGCGGTGACGACACCGCCGGGCGGGTTGATGAGGTGCTCGTCGAGTGGGAGGAGCCGAGCGGCTCGTTCCGCGGCTTCGGCATTCGGTAGCTAGATAGGCTCCGAGCCTAGTGAGCTCCAGAGCCTAGTTTGCCCAGAGCGCCGCAAATTGCGCGCGGGTCATATCGGCGCGGCGCACCCGATGCTGGACCGGGTGACCGTTCTCATCGGGGCGGCCGGAGTTCGGGTCAATATCGTCATAGATGCCGGTGAAACCCGCTTTAACCGCGACTCGTTCGGAGGGTTCGTTACCCGCCAGGGCGGTCCAGCGGACGGTATCAAGACCCAGCCCGAGCGGGTCGAAAGCGTAGCCGAGGACGGCTCGTAGCGCCTCGGTCATGTAGCCCTTTCCGCGCGCCTTCGGGGCGGCGTAATAGCCCAATTCGGCGCGAGTTCCGGGGCTTTCGGGGGTGCCATCAGCCAGGCGCAATTCAATGGTCCCGGCAAACACGCCGGAGGCGTCAATCGCCCAGCGCTGAATCTGCCCGGCGGCAATCTGGCGGGCGGTGGTGAGCAGGTAGTCCTCGGCGTCCGCGCGCGTGTAGTTCAGCGGAATACGGGTGTAGCGGAGGATTTCTTCGTCACGGCAGGATTCTACGATGTCGGGGATATCCGCCTCGCGCAGGTGGCGCAGGGTGAGGCGTTCGGTAATGAGTTCGGGCTGGTTGGGCTCTACATATTCGCTGTGTTCTGAGAAGTCACTGCGTTCTGAGAAGTCGCTGTGTTCGGGGGTCATGATTCGAGCTTAACCCCTGGGGTTTGTAGGTGGGATTTGCGCATGGAAATTTGCACGTGGAGATTTGTGCGGGGAAGAGCTTTTTGAACACCTCGGAATGTTCAGTGATGCATATCATAGTTAAACCTTCGGGTTTTAATCCAACATCACTTGATTATTATGAATTATTCATAATAAAATAGTTATCGAGCCCGCCCAATGGGCACCACTTAGAACAAGCGCCGCGCAACGAATCCGCGCGGCACAAAGCAGAAAGAAGAACACTATGGCAGTTCTGACCATCGGCGACCAGTTCCCCGCATACGAGCTCACCGGCGTTGTCCCCGGTAAGCTGGCTGACATCGAAGCAACCAAGCCCGAAGACTACTTCACCACCGTCTCCTCCGAGGGTCTGGACGAAGACACCTGGCGCGTCGTCTTCTTCTGGCCGAAGGACTTCACCTTCGTTTGCCCCACCGAGATTGCTGCATTCGGCAAGCTCGCTGACGAGTTCGAGGCACGCGACACCCAGGTGATCGGTGTTTCCGTTGACAACGAGTACACCCACTACGCATGGCGCCGCTCCCACGAAGAGCTCCTGGACCTGCCCATCGTCATGGCATCCGACCTCAAGCGCGAACTGACCGCAGCGCTGGGCATCCTGAACAAGGACGGCGTTGCAGACCGCGCAACCTTCATCATCGACCCCCACAACACCATCCAGTCGGTCTCCATTACCGCTGACTCCGTCGGCCGTAACACCGACGAGGTACTCCGCCAGCTGGACGCGCTGCAGTCCGACGAGCTGTGCGCATGCAACTGGAAGAAGGGTGCAGCAACCATCGACGCATTCAAGGAGATGAAGTAATCCATGAGCATCGATAACCTGCGTTCGGCTCTGCCTTCCTACGCGAAGGACATGAACCTCAACCTGTCCTCCCTGCCCCGCATCACCTCCCTCACCGAGCAGCAGCTCTGGGGCGCAATCCTCGCAACCGCAGCAGCAACCAAGGTTGACTCTGTTGTTGTTGAGATTGCTGCAGAGGCTAAGGAGCACCTGAGCGACACCGCTTACGAGGCTGCTCTGGGCGCTGCAACCATCATGGGCATGAACAACATCTTCTACCGCACCCGTGGCTTCCTGAACGGCGCCTACGATGACCAGCGCGCAAACCTGCGCATGCAGATCATCGGTAAGAACGGTGGCATTGAGAAGCTGGACTTCGAGATGTTCGCACTGGCAGTGTCCGCAGTCAACGGCTGCTCCCACTGCGTTGAGGCTCACGAGCACACCCTGCGCGAAGAGGGCGCAACCAAGGAGCAGGTCAACGACCTGATTCGTATTGCTGCAACCCTCGGTGGCGTGGCACAGGGCATTCAGCTGGCTGAGGCACTGGGCTAAACCCACTCAGCGTTAGAGCACACACAGAAGCGGCGCATCCACCCCTTTACGGGTCGGATGCGCCGCTTCCTTTATGCACAGATTATGCCCTGCAGTAGCTAAAAACGCGTTGGACGGCTTTCCTAGCTCCCTCGATTTGGCGCTATACAATGCCTGTATGCGGTACTGTATTTTGGACTCCACCAGCCCTCTTCCCAGCGTAGAAGAACTTACTGAGCTTTACGATTCTGTGGGCTGGAGCGCCTATACCAAAACGCCCGAACGTCTCATCCCGATGTTGGAAGGGTCGCGGTATCTATACACCGCACGAGAGGCAACCACGGACGGAACGGGACGACTCGTCGGGCTAGTCCGCGCCGTCGGGGACGGACAATCTATCGCCTACATTCAGGACCTCCTAGTGCATCCACACGCCCAGCGTCAGGGCGTTGGCTCTGCGCTTCTAAAGCGTGTCATTGATGACTTTGACCGAGAAGACATTCGACAGCGACTCATTACTACCGACGTCGCTAGTGAACACGCCGTTGCGCTCTACAAATGCTACGGTTACGCCCCCGTAGAGGTAGCAGGATGCATCACCCTTGCATGCTATCGATGAGGCAATATCTCATACGGCTCGACTCGTTCAAACTGGCTGAGGCACTGGACTAAACCCACTCAGCGTTAGAGCACACACAGAAGCGGCGCATCCACCCCATCACGGGTCGGATGCGCCGCTTTGTTTTAACTACTTTTGGCTGTCCGCAGCGCCAATGCGCAGGGCTGCATCCCAGCTACTCGCCAGGCGCGTCGCCGCGGCCACCAGAGCCACCAGATCCTCGGCGTACACCGGGGTCGAGCGCACGCCCGCACACCAGTCAATCGTGCCCAAACCCAGCCAGGGCTTACCGGGGAAGAACTCGCGCCGCAGCGCCACGCGGCGCTTACCCAGGGCGCGGCGACCGGGCACGTACCCGCCGCGGCTGATGAACAGCGTCTCGCGGCCCTCGAACTCCACCAGCGCCTCCAGGGCCCTCAGCGCAGGAACCCAGCTCGGCTCCCCCACGCTCGCCAGGTCGGCCAGTTCGGGATACTCGCTCTCGTGCTCCGCCACGCTCACGCCCAGGATGTACTGGTAGCGCACCTGCCCGAGCTCCTGCGGCAGGCCGCGGTCAGCGGTCTGAATCGTGCCGCACAGGTGCCGAACGACCGGCTCACCCTCGGCGTTCACGCCGGTCAGGGGCTCGCCGTCCCGGTAGATTGCGGGGCCGTCCAGATAGAGCCCCACCGCGCCGGTACCCGTGATATTGGGGCGCACCGACCAGCCGGGAAGCACCTCCTCCAGGCGGGGCACCACGCCCCGCAGGATTTCGAAAACTTCGTCACGCGATACCGTCACGGCGGCTCCTTTCACCTTACGCAGATAACGATTTGCGATGTGGCCCGGTCTATCAAACGACCGGGCCACATGCCTTCAGTATTCGTCTAGACCCAGCTTAGCGAGCGCTCAGCTTATGGGAGGGTAGCCACACCATGAGCGCCGACAGCGCCGCACCGGCAAACATCATGATCGCCATAGACTCCACCGCATTCAGGGGGCTCAATGCCAACAGTAGCGAAGAAATGATGCCACTACCGTCCTGGAAAGAACCCAGCGCAGAAACAATCATGACAGAGCATTGGGGGTGGAGATTCACTCATTCTACGCCCATCTTTTAGCGCGCCCACACGCTTCTCCGTTACGTCTCAGAGCTCGTCATGAGCACCTTTCAACTAGGAGCAGGAGCGGCGGCGGGTCTACAATAAATCGGTGCCAGTTCAGGTACGCGCACAGGCAGACAGAGCCGGATGCGGTGATAACGTCGTCACCCGACCCCCCCGTTGCGCGCACTTCCCCTACCGGTACCCACAGCACACGCATCACGTACGCAGGAGAACGCCCATGCACGAGCTCTTTGACCCGGATCAGGTATTCCGCATCGTCGACATTGCCGCCGTTGTCGCTAACGGCCTGCTCGGCGGTGCTGTGGCGCGCGCCTTCCGATTCGACATTGTGGGCTTCCTACTGCTTGCGGTCGCCTGCGGCATGGGCGGCGGTATGATTCGCGACATCCTACTGAACTCCGGACTGCCCGTGGCACTCACTGACGGCGGCTACTGGGTGGGTGCTATCGTTTCTTCCATCCTTGCGTACAGCATCGATTTGAGTGCCCGCTGGGCGACCCGAACCATGCTCGTTGTCGACTTCGTGGGCATGGGATGCTGGGCTGCAACCGGCACCATTAAGTCCCTGAACTTGGGTCTGCACTGGCTGCCCGCTATCGCGTTGGGCATCACCACCGCGGTCGGTGGCGGCGTTATCCGTGACATTATGGTCAACCGCATCCCGGCAATCTTTGGTGGTAACTCCCTGTACGCAACGGTCGCGTTTATGGGTGCTTCTGAAACCGCTCTGGTAACCGGCTTGTTCCACCGCCCTAACCTGGCGATGGCGCTGTCTATCATCTTGTGCCTGGTGTTTGGTGTGCTCTCCCATATGAAGAATTGGCAGCTACCGACCACCCCGGGCGGCCTGCAGGTGCACCGCCCCCGCCTGCTCACCTTCTTCAACCGTGAAGAGAACTCGGTTCAGGATGAGGGCTGGTCGCCGGGTAATCCGCTCACCGACCAGCTACAGGTGGTCAGTCCTGAGCAGCTGGAGGAGTACCGCCGCTCGAAGAGGCCTTCAGAGTAGAACGAATATATGCTGAATATAGAATATGGGCTGGTTTCCGCACGTCAGATGATTATCTGACCGGCAGAAACCAGCCCATATTTACTATGTGCAATATGCCTAAATCGTGTACTCGGTGCTGTCGTACACGGTCAAGAACTTACGGATACGCTCATCATCCGAAGCAAAGAAACCGGCCGGCTCACCGTTATAACGCAGGGTACCGTTCTCCAGGAACACGATACGATCCGCAACCTTCTTCGCAAACGCCATATTGTGCGTCACGATGACCAGGGAGCGCCCCTCCTTCGCCAGCTGCATCAGCACGCGGATCACCTCCGCCTCCAGCTCGGGATCCAGCGCACTCGTCGGCTCATCAAAGAGCAGGTAGGAGGGTTCCAACGCCAAGGCGCGGGCAATCGCCACACGCTGCTGCTGGCCACCAGAGAGAGCGTCCGGGTAGGAATCTACCTTGTCGGCAAGACCCACCTTCGCCAGCAGCTCGCGGGCACGCTCCTGCGCCTGCTGAGCGCTCAGGGTGCCGTTGAGGGTCGGGGCGAGCGCCACGTTCTTCAACGCCGTGTAGTTCGGGAACAGGTTGAACTGCTGGAACACCATCGCCGAACGGGAACGAATATCACGCACCTGCGCGTCGGTGAGCTTCTGGCTGTAATCCACCTGCGCGTCGTCAATGGTGAGCGTGCCGGACTGCGGGGTTTCCAGCAGGTTCAGGCAACGCAGCAGAGTCGACTTACCGCTACCGGACGGGCCCAGAATCACCGTGGTCTCACCGTCGGGGATGTCCAGGCTAATGTTCTTGAGCACCTGCGTATCGCCGAAGCTCTTCGACAGGGATTCAACGCTAAGCATTGTTGCTCCTCACGTAACGGTTGCTGTACTTCTCCAGCGCCGACTGTGCGGCGGTCAGCAGAGTGAAAATTACCAGGTAAATGATGGCGACCTCGGAGTACATTGCCAGCGGCTCGAAAGTACGCGACGCGATCTGCTTACCGGTCTGGAACAGGTCAACCATTGAAATGACCGACACCAGCGAAGTGCCCTTAATCAGGTCAATGAAGTTGTTGCCCAGGTTCGGCAGCGCGATACGCACCGCCTGCGGAATGACCACGTGGCGCAGGGTCTGCATGCGGGTGAAGTTCAGAGTTGCCGCCGCCTCAAACTGGCCGCGCGGAATAGCAGCCACCGCGGAGCGGAACGTCTCCGCCACGTACGCACCGGTGTGCAGGCTCATCGTGATGATCGCGGCGCTCCACACGTCCAGGGCAATACCGACCTTCGGCAGGCCGTAAAAGACGATGAACAGCTGCACCAGCAGCGGGGTGCCGCGGAAGACCCAGATATACAGCCAGGCCAGCCAGTTCACCGGTGCAAAGCGGCTCGTGCGCGCGCCGGCGGAGATGATGCCCACCAGCAGCGCTAGCGCGAAGGAGATGAGCGATAGCGGAATGGTCACTGCCACCGTCGAGGTCAGCAGCTGCGGCAGTGATTCTGCCCAGAGGTTGAGGTAGCGTTCCATGCGCGGAACTCAGCTCCTTATGAGAGTGTTAGTTCTTCGGGGAGAGGTCTTCGCCCACGTACTTCTCGTAAATCGCCTTGATGTCACCGTTCTCCAGGTGCTTCTTCAGCGACTCGTCGATAGCGTTACGCAGGGCGTCCTGGCCCTTAGGCAGCAGGATGGAGGAGTTGCTACCGGTGCCCAGGTCACCGGAGAGCAGGCGCAGGTTAGCGTCCGGGTGCTCTTTGAAGTACTCAGCGAAGGACACGGAGTCGTTCGCGGTCATCTCTGCACGGCCCGAGAGGACCTGCTCGATAGCCTCATCGAAACCGGAAACGACCACGATCGAGGCGCCCTTCGCCTCCACCATCTTGCGGAAGTTCGAGGTTTCGGACTGCGCCGAGGAGTGGCCGGAAATCTCGCTCACGTTCTGCAGGGAAGAATCCTTCTTCACGGCGACCTTCGGCTCGGAGTACAGGTAGGGTACGGAGAAGTCGTACTTCTGCTTACGCTCGTCGGTTGCAGAAACGTTGTTGATGACGATGTCGTAGCGGTCAGCGTCCACACCGGCGATCAGCGAATCCCAGGGGGTTTCGGTGAACTCTGCGGTGACGCCCAGGTCCTTAGCGACCAGGTCGATGATTTCCTTCTCGAAACCGACCAGGGTGCCGTTCGAGTCGTGGAAGGAGAAGGGGCGGTAGGTGCCCTCCAGGCCCACACGGATCTTGCCGGCAGACTTGATAGCCTCCAGCTTGTTGGTGCTGGATGCGGTGCTACTGCTGGACGAACCGCACGCTGCGAGCAGTGCAGCCAGGCCGGTGAAAGCGGAGCCTGCGAGGACGGTGCGGCGGTTAATCATTGCGGACATAGTGTTCTTCTTTCGTGTGGTGGTTGATGCTCTTGTAGTTGCGGGTTGTCACCCTGCGGTAACCCGGGGGCATCATGCGGTGTGCCCCTCTCTGCGGGTGCAACGCTGGCTATCCTACAGCTATTCCCGGTGGGAAAGAATTCAACGTAACATTCCGTCATATTCTCTCATCGGTGCAGGATAAGCCACAGAGACATCAACCACGACACAATTTCAGAAGTCCTGGCGGGTGAGCCCTTTCCGGGCCCCTTCCGAGCCTTTCACGAAAGCTTAGGAGGCGGGGCTCAAGTCCTCGCTCACATGCTTCTCGAAAATTGCTTTGAAGTCACCGTTGCCCAGGTGCTTCTTGATGGAGGCGTCAATCGCATCCTTCAGCGCGGTCTGGTTCTTGGGCAGCAGAACGGCGACGTTGGTGCCGGGGCCGACCTCACCATCCAGCAGGCGCAGGTTGGCGTCCGGGTGCTCCTTGAAGTACTCGGCAAAGGACACGGAGTCGTTGGCGGTCAGCTCAGCGCGGCCGGTGAGCACCTGCTCGATAGCCTCGTCAAAGCCGGTGACTTCGATGATGGTGGCGCCGCGTTCCTCCACGAGCTTGCGGTAGTTGCTGGTGGCGCTCTGGGCGGCGCTATGGCCGGAGATTTCGGAGGCGTTCTTCAGGCTCGAGTCCTTCTTCACGCCCACGCGGGCACGGGAGTGCGCGTAGGGCACGGAGAAATCGTACTTCTTCTTACGTTCCTCGGTGGGTGCCACGTTATTGAGCACGATGTCGTAGCGGCCCGCGTCCACGCCGGCGATAAGCGAGTCCCAGGGGGTTTCGATGTACTCGGCAGTCACGCCCAGGTCCTTGGCGAGGGTCTCGGCGATGTCGTACTCGAAGCCGGCGAGCTTACCGGAGGCGTCGTGGTAGGTGTAGGGGCGGTAGGTACCCTCCACACCGATGCGGATTTTGCCCGCGGACTTGATGGACTCCAGCAGGTTGGAGGAGCTCTGTGCGGAGCCCGAGCTGGAGCTGTTACCGCCGGAGCAGGCGGCGAGCAGGCCGGTGGTTCCGGCGAGGGCCGCGCCCAGTAGCAGGGAGCGTCGGTTCAGCACGGCGGAGGTGTTGAGAACGGTCATTCTTGGTTCCTTAATCTACGTTGATGTGTGGTGTGAAAGTTGAAATCTGCGGTATGGATCGGCGACGTTCGCCAGCGGTATGAACCGGCGGCACGAACCTAGCCGGCGAAGGCGGCCTTCAGACCAATCTCCAGGGCCGCGATGAGGTCCTGAACATCCTCAATGCCGATTGCCAGGCGCACGAGGCGGTCATCCACGCCGAACTCGTCGCGGTGCTCCTGGGCGTATGCGCCGTGCGTGGTGTGCGCGGGCAGGCTCACGAGCGATTCGATGCCACCCAGGCTCACGGCGTTCACGAAGATGGGCAGGGAGCGGGCGAAGGCCTGCGCGTCGCCGCCGTCCTTGAGCAGCAGCGAAAAGACGGAGCCGATGCCGCGGGCCTGGCGGGACTGCACCTCCGCCTGTTCCTCGGAGGAGCTGCCGGCGTAGAAAATCTTCTCGACCTCGGGACGCTCAGAGAGGAACTCGATGAGCTCGCGGGCGTTCTGCTGCTGGCGTTCCAGGCGCAGGGCCAGGGTCTTCACGTCCTGCAGCAGACGGTAGGAGTCAATCGGGGGCAGCAGCGCGCCGCTGACGAGCTGACCGCGGTGCAGCAGAACGGCCAGGTCAGGGTCGTTCGTGGCCGCGACACCGGCGAGCAGGTCGGCGTGGCCGGCCAGGAACTTGGTGGCAGATTGCACGGTGATGTCAGCACCGAGTTCCAGGGGACGTTGCAGGTAAGGCGTCATGAAGGTATTGTCCACGATCAGCAGGGCGCCGTGGCGGTGCGCCAGCTCCGCAACCGCGGCAATGTCGGTGACCTGCAAGGTAGGGTTCGTGGGGGTCTCAAGGAAGACGACCTTCACGTCCGGGGTGAAGTCCTCATCGCTCAGGGTCGTGAAGTCGCTGATGAAGCGGGTCTTCACGGCGCGTTTAGTCAGCTCAGTGGTCGCGAAGCGGTAGGTGCCGCCGTAGGCCGGCATGCCCAGCAGCAGGGTGTCGCCCGCCTCCAGAACGCCGAGGGCCGCCGCGGTGGCCGCCATGCCGGAGGGGTACGCGTAAGCGTGCTCGGCCCCTTCGAGCGCGGCGAGGGTCGCCTGCAGGTTATCGCGGGTGGGGTTCGCGCCGCGCTGGTACATGTAGGTGGTGTCCTCACCTGCGGTACCGAAGGTGCTAGCCAGGTAGACCGGCGGCACGGACGCATCGTAGCGGGCATCGTGCACGGCGTGGATGGTGCGGGTCGTGAAACCGGTCGGTTCGAGCTGGTTCTGCTGGCTCATGGTGGTTCTCTTTCGTCCGGGCTACCCCGAACGCGGGTGTAGCTGTGTGTGTCGTCGTGTATCTGAGATTTACCCTACCCGCATTTTTTATGCCGTTCTAGCTAAACTTCACGGGGGTTAATATGTTCACGCAACGTCATATAAAAATGCGGTGAGGGTACACAAAATACCCGCATTAAAAACATTCTTTTACGTTGAAAGAAATACGTTAATCCGGGTATTTTGAGTAATTATTATGGGTGACATTACACCGCGTATTTGGGGCACCTCGAATCACGCGATACGGTCGTGCGGTGCCTCATGTTCAGGGACTATGCCTGATGCGCCAGGGCCGCGGTCAGGCCGCGCTCCAAATCCTCGATAATGTCCTCAATCTCCTCGATGCCAATGGCCAGGCGGATGAGGTTGTCGCTCACGCCGTATTCATCGCGGTGCGCCTGCGTGTAGGCGGCCTGCACCATGAGCGCGGGACGAACCACCAACGACTCGATACCACCCAGGCTCACCGCGTGGGTGAAAATCTTCAGGGCTTCGAGGAAGGCGGGCAGGTCTGCGCCGTCCACCAGCTCCATGGAGATGAGCGCGCCCAGGCCGTTCGCCTGGCGGGCGTGCACCTGCGCCTCATACTCGCTGTGCGAACCCGCGTAGAGCACACGCTTCACGGCGGGGTGTGCCTCCAGGTAGTTGATGACCTCGATGGTGTTCTTCTGCTGCTGGGTCAGGCGCAACTTGAGGGTCTTGACCTCCTGCAGCAGGCGGTAGGAGTCGGTGGGCGAAAGCATTGCGCCGGTAATCATCTGCAGGTGCCAGAGGCGCTCGGCGAGCGCGTCATCGTTGGTTGCGGCGACGCCTCCGAGTAGGTCGGCGTGGCCGCCCAGGTACTTGGTGGCGGACTGCACGCTGATGTCTGCACCCAGGTCGAGGGGCTTCTGCAGTAGCGGGGTCATGAAGGTGTTGTCGACGACCACGATTGCGCCGTTGCGGTGCGCTATCTCGGCGATGGCGGCGATGTCACTCACGCGCAATAGCGGGTTGGAGGGGCTCTCCAGGAACACCATGGTCACGTTGTCGGCGAAGTCCTCGTCGGTGAGGGCCGTGAAGTCGCCGATGAAGCGGGTCTTGACGCCGCGGGCGGGCAGCTCGATGGTCGCGAAGCGGTAGGTGCCGCCGTAGGAGGGCATGCCCAGCAGCAGGGTCTCGCCTTCCTTGAGGATACCGAGGGCGGCAGCGGTGGCACCCATTCCGGAGGGGTAGGCGAAGGCGTGCTTGGCGCCTTCGAGGGTTGCGAGCGTGGTTTCGAGGGCCGCGCGGGTGGGGTTGCCGCCGCGCTGGTAGTCGTAGGGGCCTTCGGTGCCGTCACAGGGCTGGGCGTAGGTGGTGGTCGTGTAGATCGGAGGCAGGATGGAGCCGTACGGGTTGTCGCGGTCCGTAGTGTGAATTGCCTTCGTCGTAAATCCGGTCATGCTGTCCTCGGCTAAGGTTATGCATAAAATGCGGGGGATAAATATATTGCTAGCTTAGAACTCTTTTTGGGAGCTGACTAGTTTTTTCTTTTCTGTGACCGAGTGACTTTTTATGACTAAAAAACGGCGTTATATTTCGACATTTTAGACATATATTTCGTCATATTTCGCGCGTGAAAAGACCCGGCGGTCGGTACGCGTGTGTGCTGAGTACCGGCCGCCGGGCTCCACACTAGGATACCGGCTCAGCACCCCAGAACATAAGGGTAGGTTTACCTTAAAGCTGAACTGCCCTCCACTAGGGGCGATGCTGCGCCCTCAATCTCGCCCAAACACGCCGGATGCCCTGCCGGGTACTACACCCGGCATTACACCGGGTATAGAAGGAGGGGCGCACCCGGGAATCACCCCGGGTACGCCCCTCTCTTAGCCCCATGAGAACGCCAGCATCATAATGCGAGGTAGCTGCGGGACTGTCGCTGTTTTAGAAGATTTTCTGCGAACCTACGCCAACGCAGTAGCTTTCATCCTGCTCCACTAGAGCTTTTATCGCTTTCCACGCCGCCCTCTGACGACGGATATTTCCTTGCAAAAGAGCAACGTTAGCGAAGCTGACCAACATACCTTTCGGGTCTGCCTCGCGGAGGTCCTTAGCAAAAATTTTAGGCTTTGCAGAGGTATCAGTCGTCGGCATCATCCAGAGGCGAGAACCATGAGCTACACGGTTTCTCAGAGTAGTCAGAGACTTAAGACGGCCCTCAAAGTGCTTATGGCTTACGCCCATACATTCTGCGGTCTTTTTGTAGAGCAACATCTTTTCAGGATCTCCAGTCTCAGCGGAGGTTTCTGATGCATAACTTTGGACCACTGCATGGGAGAGAAGTCCCAAAGAAAACGAATCAACAACAGACCACAGGGGAAGCTCTTTTTGCATCATCTCTCGAAGCTCCTCAACGTCTTCCCAGTCATCCAAGTTTTCAGAGGGGGTTTTAGAGGAACTTTTAGCGCAGGATTTCCACCACTCCTCAACGCGCTCACGAACATACGGTTCACGGTATCGCAGGATATGCCGCATCATATCTTTGATGAGGGCATCTACTGGCCTGTCCTGGTCCATACAGATATATGCATCCGGGTTGAGATACTCATGGGGACTACGATAAGTGCAAAATACATCCACCCATGCAGCTCGAATCGCTTGTTCGCTCTGCCTCATGTACCCGTACAGAAGGGAAGAGACCTTCACATCCATACGCACAATATCTAAAACATCCGAGATGCCTGGGTTTTCGGGTAGAAGCCCTTCGCTCTTGTATTTGTTGTAATTACGAAAGTATCCCAGAAGGTAGTGGAAATTAGAGCATGCAAGCATGTCTCGGTCATCATCGCTCAGGGTCGTTCCCTGAGGAAAGTACCTCTTGGCAATAAGGTATTTCCTCTGGTCGTCCAGTGAAGGCAGAAATACGCATGCTTCCTTGGGCAAAGCCACTGCTCTCCTTACTCGGTTCGCCGTAGAACCGAACATAAAAAAGGACCCCCTCGAGATGCGCTTGAATCAGAGGCGGAGGGGGGACTGTTACTACAACAATAACATTGGAGCTACACGCGCTCAAGGAATCTGGGCGTTTTCCCTGGTCATCTTATGGTTGCTTATATCACTGCGTCAGCATCAAAGAAGGAGGGGCGCACCCGGGAATCACCCCGGGTACGCCCCTTCCGTTCAAACGCTAACGAGCGCCTGATTTTTTGTAATTACAAGCTACAGCGGCTTATACAGCACCGGCTGCTTACTTCGACAGCACCTGACGCTTCGAAGAAATCACGCCCGTGTTGAAACCAGCCAGGTGCAGGCCACCGTGGAAACGCGCATGCTCAATCTTCACGCACTTATCCATCACCACGTTCAGGCCGGCAGCCTCACCAATCGCGGCGGCCTCCTCGCTCCAGGAGCCCAGCTGCATCCACACGGTCTTAGCGCCCAGGTCCACAGCCTCCTGAACCACGCCCGGCAGGTCCTCATTACGGCGGAAAATCTCTACCAGATCCGGGACCTCCGGCAGGTCCTGCAGCGACGGGTACACCGGCTGGCCCAGCACAAGCTTGCCCTTTGCCGCCAGAATCGGGTTCACAAAATACAGCTTGTACGGCGACGCCGACTGCAGGTACGTTGCCACAAAGTACGAGGCACGCGAAATCTTATCGCTCATACCCACAATCGCAATCGTGCGGGTATTACGCAGAATGTTCAGACGCTCAGGGGCGGAAGGACCCACCCAGGTACGCTTCTCAGTCATTACTTCTCCTCCTGAGTGGTAGTAGGCAGGGAGCAGGATGCGCCAGCAGCAGCCTCAGCGGCGGCAGCGTCCTCGGCGGCCTTAGCGGCGGCAGCGTCCTCGGGGGCCTTGGCGGCGGCAACCGCCTCCTCGGCCTCCACGAGCTTGTCCGCGCTGGACTCGCCCACACGCTCACCGGCGTGGTTCAGGCCGGTCGCGTAGGTCAGCGCCTGGTCCAGGTCCCAGACGATGTCTTCCACGTCTTCCAGACCCACCGAAATACGGATCAGGTCCTCGCCCACGCCGGCGGCCTCAAGCTGCTCGCTCGAAAGCTGCTGGTGCGTGGTCGAACCCGGGTGCAGAACCAGGGTGCGGGAGTCACCGATGTTCGCCAGGTGGCTTGCCAGCTGCAGGGCACCGATGAACTCGCCGCCGACCAGGCGGCCGGAAGCCTTCTCGGTCGCCTTCACACCGAAGGAGAACACGGAACCGACGCCCAGCGGCAGCAGCTTCTTCGCGCGCTCGTGGTGCGGGTGGTCTTCCAGGCCGGCATAGTTCACGTAGGCGATGCGCTCATCCTCAACCAGCCAGTTGACGATCTGCTTGGCGTTGGCCAGGTGAGCGTCCATGCGCTGCGGCAGAGTCTCGACGCCCTGCAACAGGTTGAACGCGGCCTGCGGGCTCAGCGACGGGCCGAAGTCACGCAGCTGCTCGGAACGCAGCTTGGTGAGGAAGCCGTACTCGCCGAAGTTACCCCACCAGGACACGCCGTTGTAGGAGGGCACGGGCTCGGTCATGGACGGGAAGTTGCCGTTGCCCCAGTTGAAGCGGCCGGACTCGACGACAATGCCGCCGAGGGTGGTGCCGTGGCCACCCAGGAACTTGGTGACCGAGTGGATAACGATGTCCGCGCCGTGCTCGAGGGGGCGAATCAGGTAGGGGGTGGAGATGGTGGCGTCCACGACCAGCGGGATGCCGGCCTCGTGGGCAACCTCTGCGAGGCCCTCCAGGTCGGCAACCTCACCGGAGGGGTTGGCGACAACCTCGGTGTAGATTGCCTTGGTGTTCTCGGTCAGGGCCGCCTTGTAGTCGGCGGGGTCGGTGCCGGCCACGAAGGTGGTGTTGATGCCGAAGCGGCGCAGGGACACGTCCAGCTGGGTGACGGTGCCGCCGTACAGCTGCGAGGAGGCAACAATGTGGTCGCCCTGCTGGCAGAGCGCCGCGAAGGTGATGAACTCGGCGGCCATGCCGGAGGCGGTGGCCACCGCGCCGATACCGCCTTCGAGGGAGGCGATGCGCTCCTCCAGTGCGGCGACGGTGGGGTTGGACAGGCGCGAGTAGATGTTGCCGTACTTCTGCAGGGAGAAGAGGTTCGCCGCGTCGTCAGCGTCTTTGAAGACGAAGGAGGTGGTCTGGTAGATGGGGACCGCGCGGGATCCGTGCTCGGCGTCGGGGGTACCGCCCGCGTGCAGTGCGCGGGTGCGGAAGCCGAAAGTGTGTTCAGCCATTGGTTTGCTCCTGGTGTATCTGCCCGCCTGTGTGCGGGGAGTCGATAGTGGCTCGACTTTATACTGTGCCACCGGCGGCGGGGTGCACCAAGTGCGGGTACCTATATGTCGTTTATTGCGGATTATGACGGGGCATCATATCAGCTGTCATAACAGAAGTTGTTATGACGGCTGTTATGATGCGCGCTCAATCAGCGCCGGCAAAATACCCGGTTTTAGCTTGCAAATCCGGGGTTTTCAAGGTTCAAGGCGCGAGGAAAATATCGCATCATAACAACATTATCGCAGGATCATAACAACTTCATAACAGAAATTGTTATGATGCTGTTATGACGTTGCTATGACGTTCATCAAGAAGTAGCCATCGGGAGCATGCATGGAAACAAACACCGCCGAACTCATCAAAAACCTACGCCATAACCGGGCTGAAAACGGGCGGGTAGAAGTCAAAGCTGCCGCTGGCGGGTTCCCTAAGTCCGTTCTTGAAACCGTTAGCGCCTTCGCTAACGGCGACGGTGGCACCATCCTTCTTGGCCTGACCGACCCGGCAGAGGGTCTGCAACCGGTTGAAGGTTTCAATGCACAGGCAGTCCACGACGCATCCGTTGAGGCAATCCGTTCCAAGATCACGCCTCGACCCCCGGTAGATATTCAAATTGAGGCGGCAGATGAGCAGCACCGTATCGTGCGCATCGACGTACTCCCCGGCGACCCGACGCAGAAGCCCTACTACATCGAAACACACGGCATGTACAACGGCTCCTACCAGCGCGTCGGCGAGGCCGATATTCGCCTCACCAAGTACGAGATTGACCGCCTCCTAGAGAACCGCAGTCAGCCCCGCTACGACGAGGAACTCGTCAGCGAGGCAAGCTTCAAGGACCTCTCACCCACCCTCGTCAGCGCCTACGTTGCCCGCCTCCGCGAAGAACAGCCTCGCGTTTTTGCGGCGCTTTCTGACCGTGAGGTTCTTCTGCAGGCACGCATTCTGCGCATCGATTCTGAGGGTCGAGAAGTGCCCACTCTTGGGGCGCTTCTCGCCATGGGCTCCTACCCGCAGGCGTTCTTCCCGCAGCTGATGATGAGCGTCGTTGTTCTTCCCGGTGAAGAACTCGGTGAGGTCACCGAGGACGGTCGACGTTTCCTAGACAATCACAGCTGTACCGGGCCTATCCCCTCCATGCTGGATGAAGCGATGGGCGTTTTGGTTCGCAATATGCGCAAAACGTCCACGATGGAGGGTCTCAACAGCAGCGGTATCGGGCGGGTTGAGCGCTACGAGTATCCGCTGGAGGCTATCCGTGAGCTCCTGGTTAACGCCCTCATGCACCGCGACTACTCGCCGGGTGCGCGCGGCTCGCAGGTGCAGGTTGAGCTCTACACCAACCGCCTGGTGGTGCGTAGCCCGGGTGGTATTTACGGTGCCGTGACTATCCGAGATTTTGGTCAGCCCGGTGTTTCTTCAACCCGCAATAGCTACCTGGCGAGCATTCTGACTGACCTGCCCGACCCGGCGACGGGGCGTTTGATTGCGGAGAACAGGGCTTCGGGTATTCCCACGGTTCTGCGCGCGCTGAAGGAGGCGGGTCTGCCCGCTCCCCAGTTTGCTGACCGTCTACTCTATGTGCAGGTCACTCTGATGCAACCCCCACAGGATGTGTCTTCTACGGAACAGAAGACCACACCTGAGGATAAGACTCAGCAAGCAACCCATTCCACGGGCAAAGATTCAGCCGACGCCGTCGAACCGACGGGAGTCGACGTGTCGCTTGATGGTCTCAGCGAACGCCAGGCTGGTATTGTGCGCGGCCTGCGCGCACAGGGCGAGGCTGTTTCCACGGCGTATATCCAAGAACATTGGGGTCGGGGCGCTTCACGTACCTCCATTACGAATGACCTGCGCAGTCTTGTGGAGGCGAAGCTGATTGTCCCGACGGCTCCGCCGCGTAGTAAGAACCGTAAGTATCGCGCTGCTTAGAAGTGCCCGATAAAAGGTACACAAAAAGGGGAGGGAAATAGAGCGGTTATTCTCTATTTCCCTCCCCTGCGGCTACTCAGCCAAGACCTTACTTAGCCGCAGGCCCACTCAAAGACGACCTGCGAGAAATCGCGGGCGGCAAGCGTCTCCGGAGTAATCAGCCAGTTCGCCGCACCGGCATCACCCCACATGATCTCGATTTCTTCGTCTTCGTTCTCCTCGTTCTCCGACTCGGAGACGATAGTCAGCAGGTTCACCGTGTGGCCGCGCAGCTCCTTGAACTCGTCACGCGGGTCATTCTGCACGAAGTACGGGTATCCGCCCACGTGGGAGTACTCTTCATCCGACTCGAAGGGGTCCGTCAGCTCGTAGATAGCTTCGCGGCGAGGCTGGTTCTTATACGGGTTTTTGTGCGCCTCGGGCAGCAACTCATCCGGGTAGGTTTCATCCCATTTCTTGCCAAAGAGGTCATAGTAGTCGTAGCCGGATGCGGTCACACCCTGCTCACGCACCTCAAAGGTCATGCCGTACTCAATTTCGAGCGGGCCGCTCTCACAGTCGAAACCGCCAATGGGCCAACCGCCTTCGTCCCAGTCCACGTTCGGGAACGGGGCGTCCGGGTTCGGTTCGCCCAACGTCTCGTAGTAGACGACGCGGTGATTCTTCTGAGAGAGCGGGTTCTCGTAGTCGTAACCCCACAGGCATTCTTCGTCGTTCGGGTCCATCCAGAACTGCAGCAGACCGGTGGCGGGGTACAGGTCGTTTTCGGGCAGGTCAGCGCAGTTAATCTGCGCAATCATACCCAGCGGCTCACCCTTCTCATTGGTCGGTGCGGACTCGCCAGCGGGCAGGTAGGGGCGGCCACCAAACTTGGAGGCAGTCTGCGGCAAGGGATCGGCGGGAACGAAGGGCTTCAGCGCGATAGCCTTCTTGCGGGCACCCTCCTGGTTGAGCAGGTCGATAACGTGCTTCGCCTGCTTCTCGATGTCCTTGAACGGCTTGTTGTCGAGCATTTTAGAGTCTCCTCATTGATGATGTGAAAGTAATACGGTGTCTAGCTGCAAGCCCACTCAAAGACGACCTGCGAGAAGTCGCGGGCGGCAAGTGCCTCCGGGGTAATCAGCCAGTTCGCTGCACCGGCATCACTCCATATCACGTACACGTCCTCCTCAGCATCCTCGCCCCACTCCGACTCGATAGTCAGCAGGTTCACCGAGTGGCCGCGCAGCTCCTCAAACTCATCGCGCGGGTCACCCTGCGCGAACGAAGGGTAGCCGCCAATATACGAGTAATCCCTCTCCTCCGATTCGAAGGGCTCCAGCAGGTTGTAGGAGGCGTTATCGCGTGCGTTCGGGTTCTCGGGAAGCTTCTGGTCCGGGTACATTTCATCCCAGGCATCAGCGAACTGGTCGTAGATTTCGAGGCCACCGTCCAGGAAGCTCTGTTCCCAGGTCTCGAAGGCAAGTGCGTACTCGGTGGTCGCCTCAGAAACGTCCTCGCCCTCGGGGCCCAGAGGCCAATCGTATTTATCCCAATTCACGGTCGGGAAGGGGGCATCCGGGTTCGGCTCATCCAACGTCTCGTAGTAGACCACGCGGTGGTTTTTCTGCGAAAGCGGGTTCTTGTAGTCGTAACCCCACAAGCACTTTTCGTCGTTGGGGTTAATCCAGAACTGCAGCAGACCGGTTGCTGGGTAGATATCATTTTCGGGCAGGTCGGCACAGTTAATCTGCGCGATCATGCCCAGCGGCTCACCTTTCTCATTGGTCGGCGCAGACTCCCCGGCGGGCAGGTAGGGGCGGCCACCAAACTTGGAAGCAGTCTGCGGCAGCGGTGCATCGGGGCGGGTCACCTTCAGGCGGATTGCCTGCTTGCGGGCGCCACGCTCGTTGAGTGCGTCGATGACGCGGCGTACCTGCGCCAGGGTCTCTTCGGAGGGCTTATTCTTCGGCATTACGTGCTCATTTCGTCGGTGAATTAATCGGTGTGGAAGGTTCGGTGTGTCAGGCGCGGGCAACGGTACCGCTACGCCTTCTACCCCCATTAGACCCTATTTCGGGCGGACGCGCACCGAATCCGGTCACAAGTGCATCCGGCGGGCAAAAAACAGGTGCACAGCGTGCAGAAAGCCCCGCTTCCTCACCCTCATGCACGGGCATGAGAGGCAAGAATGCGGGGCTTCAGTGATTCTTGGTGGAACTCAGTGATTCTCTACAAATCTCTACGAGAGGCTAGAGCCTTTAGAGCGCCTTCTCAATGGTCTCCAGAACGCCAAGCGCGGCAGCCGGGCCAGCGTTCAGGAAGAACATATCAGAATCCACGCTGTGCGCGCGCTTCTCGGTAACAGCCTTGAGGGTGCTCCACAGCGCCTCACCGGTCAGCTTAGACTCGTCACCGCCCTGCACACCGTAGAACAGGTAATCGCCGTCAGCCTGGTCAAGCTGCTCGGAGCTCAGGTCGATGGAAGTCTTCTCAACCTGCGCAGCTGCGGGGCGTGCCAGGGACGCATCCTGGCAGATGGAGCCCACGAACGAGGACTTCGCGAAGATGCGGGTGCGGTCAGCGGAAGCGTACAGGAAGGAGAAGGTCTTCTCGGTGCCGGCCTTCTGACCGACCGACTTCGCCTTGGTGGTGTACTCCTCCATAAGCTTCTCAGCCTTCTCGGTGGTACCCAGCGCGGCGGCAATCAGCAGGAAGTCCTGCTTCCAGTTAATGCCGGTACCCTCGGTGACCACGGTCGGCGCGATCTTGGCGAGGGACTCGTACAGCTCGTCCTTCTTGTTGGTGTTGTTGATGAGGATCAGGTCGGGCTTGAGGTTTGCGATGGCCTCAACGTCCGGGTCGGTGCGCTTGCCGACCTTGGCAATCTTGTCGAGCTCTGCGGACTTATCGGAGAACTTGGTCTTCAGGTAGGTGGGGACCAGGTCGGCGTCACCGGCAGTTGCCGCGCCGACGGGTACGATGCCCAGGGAGAGCACGCCGTCGAGCTGACCGGTGGAGAGAATCACGACCTTGGAGGGTGCGGATTTGATGGTGGTTTCACCGCGGAAGTGCTTGACGGTGCGGGGGAATTCGCCGTCAACGGTGGTGGTGCCCATGCCGGAGGGCAGGGCGGAGGGTGCCACCTTCTTACCGGTCGCAGAAGCAGACGCGGAGGAAGAGCCGGAAGTGTTGGAGGAGCCGCATGCCGCCAGGGCGAGGGCACCGAAGGAACCGAGTGCGAGTGCGCCGAAGGAGCGGCGGGTGATCTTATTCGTCATATTTGCCATTTTTTTAGGATAACCTCATATATGCATATGCGATACTTAATACTCATCTATTGATACGTTAAGCATCCTCCGTCCGCACGGGAGCGCACCGCTCCCCCACCACCTCCAAGGCATATGACCCCACAGACCACCACCCCTTCCGGACCCGCCGTCAGCGAAGGCTCCACCGTCAGCGCTGCCTCCCTGGCGAAAATTCGTGCCCTCTCCGCTTCTTCGGACGCCGTATCTGGCGCCTCCTCGGGCGGTCAGGGCGGCAAGTCTATCTCGCGTCTGGCGGTTGCGCTCATTATTGGCGGCGTTCTGCTGGTGCTGCTTTGCGCCCTGTCGTTTGCGGTGGGTTCGCGCATGTTCCCCCTGGATCGCTCCATTGACGGTTTCCTCCACCCGGAGGCGAACACTATTGAGTCGAAGCTGATTTGGGCGAAGCGTGCCCCGCGTACCGCCGCGGCGTTGCTGGTGGGTGCCGCGTTGGCGGTGTCGGGTGTGCTCATGCAGGCGTTGAGCCGTAACCCGCTGGCTGAGCCGGGTCTGCTGGGTGTGAACTCGGGTGCTGCCGCCTCCGTGGTGGTGGGTGTGGGCGTTTTTGGGGTGTCCTCCCCGTTCGTTCAGCTGTGGCTGGCTCTACTGGGTTCGGGTCTGGCAGCGGCGCTGGTGTTCGTCATGGGCCTGGTGGATTCTAAACCGAACCTGGATTCGACGGCGCGTCTGGTGCTGACTGGTGTGGCGGTGAACGCTTGCCTGGGCACGATTACCGGCATTATCACGATGTTTAATTCGAAGGCTTTTGATTCGCACCGTTTCTGGGTGGTGGGTTCGCTGGAGAACCGCACCTTTGAGCAGGTGCTGTCTGCGCTGCCCTTTGTGGCGTTGGGTTTGGTGCTGTCGTTCATGCTGATTGGTCCTCTGCGTGCCCTGGCACTTGGAGAGGATGCGGCAGCCGGCCTGGGTGTGCCGGTGACAATGGTGCGTGGCGCGACGATTATTGCGATCATGGCACTGTGTGGTGCGGCGACTGCGGTTGCGGGCCCGATTGGTTTTGTGGGCCTGGTCGTGCCGCATGTGGTGCGTCTGCTGGTGGGTTCCGATATTGCGCGTGTGCTGCCGCTGTCGCTGGTGTACGGCCCGGTGTTGGTACTTGCCTCCGATATTTTGGGTCGCGTTCTGGTGATGCCGAGTGAGCTTGAGGTGGGTATTGTGACCGCCTTTATTGGTGCCCCGGTGCTAATGGTTCTGGTGCTGCGATTGAGTACGGGTGCGCGCGGTGCGAAGAAGGGCCGCATGGGTGCGAAGGCGCAGGCGCACGATGAATCGGGTCCAGCTCATGTGTCGGAGCACGGTCCGCATCGTGCTCAGCGCCCTGTTGCGCGTGGTTCGTCTGGTTCATCTGGCGCGTTTGGTTCGTAGGTCCCGGTTTCTGAGAGGTTTTATTGTGAGCGTTGTGTCTCGTTCTGTAGCCGGGTCTGTGCGTATCCCGGGGCGTTACCGCACCCCTATTCCGCGTACCCTGCTGGTGGTGGCGGTGCTTGTGGTGGCGGCGGTCGCCTCCCTGGTGTTTGGTAGTTATCAGATGAGCCCTGATCAGGTGTTTCGCCTGATTTTTCAGGGTGAGGGCACGGAGATTGAGCGTCAGCTGGTGTTGAATCAGCGTCTGCCGCGTATGCTTGCCGCCGTGGTGGTGGGTGCGGCTTTGGGCTTATCGGGCGCTATTTTTCAGTCGGTTTCCCGTAATGCTCTGGGTTCGCCGGATATTATCGGTTTCACGGTGGGTTCGGCGACCGGTGCCCTGTCTGTGGTGCTGATTGGGTCGTTGAGTTCTACCGGCGTGGGTATGGGCATGGGCGCTATTATTGGCGGTTTTGCGACGGCGGCCGTGGTGATGCTTCTGGCGGGTGTGCGCGGTGGCGCGACGATGGGTCAGAAGATGGTGCTGATTGGTATTGCGGTGAGTGCGATGCTCAGTTCCGTAAACGATTACCTGATTACGCGCGGTGATTTGGAGAAGGCGGAGGCGGCGAAGACCTGGCAACACGGTTCGCTAAATGCCCTGTCGTGGAACCAGATGTCGGTGCAGGCGGTGCTGCTGCTGGTGGCGATTCCGCTGGTGCTGATGCTGACGCATCGCCTGCGCGTCTTGGAGCTCGGCGACGATTTGGCGGCAGGTTTGGGTTTGCCGGTGAAGAGGACCGTAAACATGCTGGTGGCGGCTGCCGTGCTCCTGGTGGCTGTGGCGATTTCTGTTGCCGGCCCGATTGGTTTCTTGGCGCTGGTTGCCCCGCAGATTGCGCGCCGCCTGTGGAACACTCCGGGTATGGCGATGTGGCATTCGGCGTTGCTGGGTTCGGTAATTTTGGTGCTGGCTGATTTTGTGTCGGCTCGTGCGTTGGCGCCGTTCCAGATTCCGGTGGGCCTGGTGACGGGCGCGTTGGGTGGCGTGTATATGCTGTGGTTGCTGTACCGTCAGCGCTAGTTGCGCCGTCTATTCCGTATGAGTGACCGGGTGTTCCCGACTGTGGGGGCACCCGGTTTTCTCTATTTCGCTAGGTTTCATGAGCGGTTTCACTGGGTTTCACGGGTGGTTTCAGAATTTTTCAGAATTTTCCCAGTTTTACCCCGGGGTAGATTAAAAACTGCTTATCGTGTCAGGGGTCGCTCATAGAGTGTAGGTGTTGGAAGGGACGATCCTTCCGACCGGGCACGCCGTCTCCTGCGGTGTTGCCGCTAGGTTGATTCAGCATCTACGGAAGGAACGGTCATGGACAACACCACTCACGAGAGCCAGTACGCAAACGCAGAGATTTCCTGCACCGCAGATGAGCAGCTGTGCCGTGATGCAGAGTTCAACCTGCTAATGCAGGCGGGCACCATCGTCCGTATGGAGCGTTTCAACGTGGAGGAGCTCCGCGGCGTTCTGGAGCAGCTGGTGGCTGACGGTTCGTGCTTCCGCACCGCGCCGGCGTCTTCGACGATGGGCCGCGTGATGCGTCACCTGACTCAGGGTGCTTCCGGTTACGAGGCGAACCTGGCTGAGCTGCGTGCGGCGGCACAGAACGCTCTGCTGTTCGTGTTCCCCCTGGAGAAGGACCTGGAGATGTGCCTGCGCTTTGAGCGTGTGCAGGGTACCGGCCTGGCGTTGACTCGCCTGGGCGTGAGCCCGGTCAATGGTGACCTGTGGACTCAGCACTGGGCGATGCGTGCGCTGGAGTGCACCGGCGGCGTGTTTGCGGTGGAGTCCGCTCCGGGTGCCTGCAATTTTGAGCTGCGCCGCGAGATGTTCTACGCGATGCTGTCGCTGGTTGAGCTGTCGACTTTGGGTTTGTCGGCTGAGCCGGAGGACTTCTACATGTTTGCCGATTCGGAGGCTGTGTGTAAGAAGTTCAAGCGTGAGCGTCGTGATTGCCGCCGAGCAATGCGTGCCCAGTACGACCGCGCCGCATAAGGTATATCGTGTATGCCTTATGCGGCATACGCGCATATCAGAGCCATTTGTTCTTCTTGAAGAACCAGTAGAGAAGCAGGCAGGAACCCACCATGAGTAGCAGCGCGGCGGGGTAGCCGAACTCCCATTTGAGTTCAGGCATGACCTCAAAGTTCATGCCGTACACGGAGCCAACGATGGTGGGCACCATGAGTAGCGCCGCGTAGGCGGAGATTCTCTTGGTGTCGTCGTTCTGCTGCTGACCGAGCAGGGTGTCGTGCACGCGCAGTGCGTTTTCGAGGGAGCTGCGAAGGTCTTCGAGGCGTTCTTTTGTTTGGGTTACGTGGTCGAGCACGTTGCGGAACTGCCGGGCGAGCTCGACCGCTTCTTCGTTCTTTTCTTCGTCGGATACGCCCGGGTAGGGTGAGGGGTCGAGCGCGCCGGTGCGCATCCCTTCGATGATGCGGCCGATCATGGATTCGAGGGGTCGGCAGGCACGCTGGAAGTCGATGACCTGGTTGAGCAGTTCGTAGATGCGCCGTGCGAGGGAGTTGGCGTCGCGCCGCTCGCTGTGGGAGAAGAGGATGTCTTCGATTTCGTCGCTGTCGTTTTCGAGGCCATCGAGCACGGGTGCGTACCCGTCGACGGTGCTGTCGAGGATGCGGTGCAGCAGTCGGGCGGGGGATGCATCGGGGGTGGCGTAGAGCAGGTTGAACTGGTCGTTGATGCGCTGGTTGCTGCGTTGTTCGTCGCGAACGAGTGCGAGGGTGTAGCGGGGGCCGGTGAAGAGGTGCAGTTCGCTGAGGCGCACTTCTTCTTCTTTGTCGAGGTAGATGGCGGGGCGGATGACGGTGAAGAGGGAGTCGCCGTATCGTTCTAGTTTGGCGCGCTGGTGGCCTCGTCCGGCGTCTTCGATGGCGAGTTCGTGCAGGTTGAAGGTTTTTTGCAGGGCGTGTAGTTCGTGGATGTCGGGGTTGGCGTATCCGAGGGCTACGGCGGTGTTGGGCTGCTGGTAGGCGTTGAGGGTTTCTTCTTCGGGTGCGCCTATGCGGATGCGGTCGCCGCTGGGGTAGATGGCTCCGGTAATGTAGGTCATCGTTCTCCTCCTCTGAACGCTTTGGCGCCACGTGTGTGGGCGCTCTTTCCAGCATACGGCACACGCCCCGTCCGGTCACATGTGCAGGTTCGGAGGCGCTGGAGGCTGGGGTGTTGTGGTGAGTCTTGGATTTTCTTTTTAAGATATCTGGGGGTTATAGAGTTTCAACCTTCCCTTGAGAACTAATAAAGTCTAAACTTCTAGTTAATAAGACTGTGATTGTCTTAGAACCAACCACTATTTTCTTTTGAGGAGTCAACGATGCTGTTGAAACCGTTTGTGAAGGGGGCGGCGTGTACTTTTGCCGCTGCCTCTCTCTTGTTGTCTGCGGTGGCGCCTGCTTCTGCGGCGCAATTACACCCTAAGACTTTTTCTCCTTTTCCGGGTGATGAACTGGAAGTCACCTGCATTAATGAGTCTGAGTACAATACCCCGGGTGATTATCAGGATAAGGTGATCGCTTGGGCGGAGTGCACTGGACTTATTACTCACGGCCGCCGTCTTTATCTTCAGAAGAATAAGAATGCTCCCCAGCCTGCGATGACTCGTGGGCAGCTTCTTGAGTTTCTGTACCATGTGAAGGGCAGGCCCGTGGTTAAGGACCTTCCTGCTACTTCACCGTACAGCGATATCTCGGTCAATGACCCGCACTACCCTATTGCTATCTGGGCTACTCGTGAAGGTATCAGCAGCGGATGGGGAGACGGAAAGTTCCATTACGACGCCACCGCATACATTGATACTGCGCTCATTTTCCTTTATCGAATGCACGGTAAGCCGACGGTCAACCTTACCCCCATCCCCGAAGAATACGCACATTGCGTTAAAGAAAATAGCGACATGCACAAGGCACGTAGCTGGTATGGTTCACCAAACATGAGCTGTGGGTATATCGATAATGATGAAGTTACTTTTTCAGATATTCTATATACCCTCTACAGATTGGATTTGATGGGAATCTTATAGAATATTTTGGGGCTCTATATCAATACTGATATTGATATAGAGCCCCAAATTTTTATTTAAAATTCCACAGAATTAGATTCATAAATACCGCGACTGTAATTAGAATTTTTGTCAAAATATTTCCGGTTTTTCTTGGATTCTTCTTCAATGTCATACATTCCATACCGCATAACAAAGTTATTAATCGTGACATCCATATACCCTGCACGCCACGGGCCAAAGTGAACTTTCCATGGGTAATTCTCTGGATTTTCTCTGCGATACTCGTCGTAAACATCACCACAGACTGCACAAAGCCCCCAGCAGGTACCGTGCAGGTACCTTCCGGGGGCTTTCGCGTCTTGAGCTTTTGCGCTTAGTCTTCGTTGATGAGGTCGCGGACCACGATGGTCTGGTCACGGTCCGGGCCCACACCAATCGCAGAGATACGGCAGCCAGAAATCTCTTCCAGCTTCAGCACGTACTTGCGGGCATTCTCGGGCAGCTCATCCAGGCTCTTCGCATCCGAAATGTTCTCGGTCCAGCCGTCGTAGTACTCGAAAATCGGCTTAGCGTGGTGGAACTCGGTCTGAGTCATCGGCATCTCGTCGTGGCGCACACCGTCAACATCGTAAGCCACGCAGACCGGGATCTTATCCAGGCCGGTCAGCACGTCCAGCTTGGTGATGAACAGGTCGGTGAAACCGTTGATGCGCACAGCCTGACGCGCCAGCACGGCGTCGTACCAGCCGCAACGACGCGGGCGGCCGGTGTTCACGCCGAACTCGCCGCCGGTAGTGCGCAGGAACTCGCCCATCTCATCGAACAGCTCGGTCGGGAAGGGGCCAGCACCCACGCGGGTGGTGTACGCCTTCTGAATACCGATTACGCGGGAGATGCGGGTCGGGCCCACACCCGAACCGACGCACGCACCGCCGGAGGTCGGGTTGGAAGAGGTCACGAACGGGTAGGTGCCGTGGTCAACGTCCAGGAAGGTTGCCTGGCCGCCCTCCATCAGCAGGGTCTTACCCTCGTCCAGTGCCTTGTTCAGCAGCTGGGTGGTGTCCACAATCATCGGCTTCAGACGCTCGGCGTAAGACATGAAGTACTCGACAATCTCGTCAACCTCAACGTGGCGGCGGTTGTAGACCTTCACCAGCAGTTCGTTCTTCTGACGCAGTGCGCCTTCAACCTTCTGACGCAGGATCGACTCGTCCAGGATGTCCTGAACACGCACGCCGAGGCGGCCAACCTTATCCATGTAGGCGGGGCCGATACCGCGGCCGGTGGTGCCGATAGCGCGCTTGCCGAGGAAACGCTCGGTCACCTTGTCCATGGTCTGGTGGTAGGGTGCGACCAGGTGTGCGTTAGCGGAAATCTTCAGGCGGGAGGTGTCAGCACCGCGGGCCTCAAGGCCGTCAATCTCAGCGAAAAGAGCCTCGGGGTTAACAACCACGCCGTTACCAATCACGGGGACGGCGTTATCACTCAGAATACCCGCGGGCAGCAGCTTCAGCTCAAACTTCTGGCCGTTCACCACCACGGTGTGACCGGCGTTGTTACCGCCGTTGGGCTTGACCACGTAGTCTACGCGGGGGCCGAGCAGGTCGGTTGCCTTACCCTTACCCTCATCGCCCCACTGGGCGCCCACAATCACGACAGCTGACATTTTGTGCTCCTTGAAAGCCTTGAAGATACGCACCGGATTTCACGGCGCGGCGGCGACCTACCGCCTCATGATCCGGGTAGGCACACCTCTTCTAATGATACCGTGCCCGTCCCTTTAAGTCCCGTGTGACGGGGCGGTAGGCGTGCCAGATCCGGTGCCGGTGAGCCTCACCGGGCACGGCAACGCCCCCATCCGATATTCGGACGGGGGCGCTACCGGCATGAGCTTATGAAGACTACTTGATGATCTCGATGAAGGTCATCGGGTAGGTGTACTGCTCACCGCGGTTTGCGGCCATAGCAGCCAGGCTGTGGAAGATAACCATCAGGATAGCCACAACCAGCGGGACAACCCACAGGATGATGCCCAGGATGCCGAAGGTCAGAATAATCAGCAGCCAGGAAGCCATGCTGATGACCCACAGGGAGAAGTTGAAGTTGAACGCGCGGCGGGATGCTTCCTTAGTGAAGGAGTAACCGGGCTTGTCCTTGTAGATGAACCACATGACCAGCGGCGCGAGAATACTTGCGGATGCGAAGGACAGCAGAGACAGAATTGCAGAAGCCAGGTGCGCGAGCATCGCCATGTTCTGGTCGTCCTTGGAGGAGACTACGTAACCGTTGGGCTGCTGACCCGGCGCCTGCGAGTAGGAGGGTGCCTGCTGGGAGTACTGGTTGTACTGTTCAGGGTTCGGGTTCTGGGACATCGTTCTTTTCCTTAATCTATCGATGAGTGGATACAGCTAATCGTTGAGGCGCGGCTAATCATTGAGGCGCGGCGGCAGGCTAACTCGCCGTTTTCGGCGGGTGCCCGCCTCGCTCGGCTTGGTCGCAACGCTCGTGATGGTTTCACCCTATCAAGGCAAAGTAAATGGAATATTAACCCTCGCCGGACAACAGACGAAGAAACCCGAATATGACATAAAAAAGACGCCTCTGCCCCTCCACGCGGTGTTACGTACGTGGAGGGGCAGGTCGTTATACGGTGTGGATTGGCTTGAGGTTAGTCTTGTATCTCTACATCGGGTGAGCCAGGATGCGCGGCGGGCTTATGTAGTGCGGCAGGCTCGCGCTGTGCGGCGGCCTCGCGCGGTGCCGCAGACTCGCGTAGCTTTACACGTTCCCGCCTTTTCAGCGCCTCATACTCATCGAAAAAACCATGTTTCTTCGTGTATCCGTTGATGCCCGTGTAGTCGTCCGGCAGGCGGTTGTACACCAGGTAGTACCAGAACTCGGCATGTACCGTCTTTGTTTTCTGGATGAGTTCCCTCAGCCGGTTCTTATGCTTCACAGCCTGAACAATACCCACAATCCACAGGATCGGCACCACAAAAAATGATCCCAGACCGATAATGATGAAGAAGAACAGCATCGACATGCCGGCATTATTATCGAACATGCTCACCAAAGGAACCAGCACAAACGGGTTCAGTATCAGTAGGACAATAAGCACGGCTTTCCAGAAGGTGCGCTGACCCTCGATCTCTTCAATGTTGGAGCCAGCCAACGGATTATTGATGGGAACGTAGCCCACCGGTTGCAGCTCGGCCGCCCGCGATATGGGGTTCTCCTCAGCCTTGACCGGGTTCAGGTGGGCGGCGCACGCCTGCATGGGTGCGGAGGATTCAAGCGAGCGGTCCAGCAGGCGCATTTCGATAAGTTCCGAGTCGGGGATGCCGAAGAACGGCTCAGGAATAACCGGCAGAATAGCGCCCGGTTGCAGACCGAGGTGTTCCAGCCGAACGTACTCGCCGTAGGCGTGCGTTGCCTGAGCCTGCTCTTGCTGAGCCTGTTCAGTGGAGGCGAGCGCTACCGGGTGGTTCGCCTCGTCGTCCTTGCGAGATTCGTGAGTATCTTCCGGGGTGTCTTCTGAGGTGTCTTCCGGTTCGTTGCTACCGTCGGAGTCTTCGCTGTCGGAGGCTTCGTGCAGCTCAACGTCTTCATTTTTCTGCGTCTGCTCGCCCATGAGTAGCGCCATGTATTCCGGGATGGACTGGTCGGTGTCCCAGAGGGGCTGGTACGCCTCGTCCTTCTTTGCAGCTTCCTTCTTTTCAGTGAGTCGGTCTGCCATGGTCGTCTCCTTCGCTTACCAGACATACTCCTAGCGGCACCACCGTACCAGCAGGCGCTGGATAGTCCCTTGAAACCTGCCTGATAAAAGCTGAGAAAAAGCCCCCGACAAGCGCCAACACACACGTGTTAACACTGCCGGGGGTTCAGCGCTACCAGAGTCCAGGGGCTCACGGGAAGTCGACTACGATACATCCGCTGAGTTTGGATCAGAGCTTGAGGTAGGGCTCGGGGCACTCAGCGGCTGAGGGGCTGACGCCACCGAAGACATCGAAGACGCTGCACCCAGGATTCCCTGCATTTCCTCGGAGTCCCTAGGCAGGCGGTCATACACCAGGTAGAACCAGAACGACCCGAGAGGCATGGCCTTCCACTTCAGCGCCCGATACTTTCGGCTCACTCGGAGTAGCGCAAAAATCAGCGCACCAGCCCACAAGAACAGGGGAAGACCAAATGTCGCCAGAGAAAATATCAGGAAGAAATAGTAAACAAACCCGCCGAAGCGAGGGTCCTCTGTAACGGTAGCCAGCAGAAGATAAGTCAGGGGATTAAACACCACACCCACGAAGAAGAGGGCAATGAGCTCAGGCCAGGCCTTCTTCCACAGGTCTGATCCGCGCACCTTGCCCGCAAGTGGGGTTGCTGAGATATACCCGATAGGTCGCGGAGTACCGACTACTTTCTCATCCATCCAGGCAGGAAAAGCGGTCGGCACCTGCCGGTGTGCAGATGCGCCAGCATCCGTGCCCATGGGGGACATGCGGCGCATCGTAGGGCCCGGGCGACCGTACAGCGGTCGGTTCAGCACCGGGTGACCCGTCGCCGAGGGGAAAAAATTCGCCGCCTGCGCAGACGGCGCAGGAGCAGAAACCGACAAAGTAGACGCCGCAGAATTGGGCGCTGCAGGGTTGGGCTCCGCAGAATCAGGTGCTGCAGGAACCACGGGGTGAGCAGACGCGGATGCAGAACGAGCCTTCTGTATCTCCATGACCTCCTTCACCGGCTCGGGAATCTCCCCGGTCGGCGCGGCAACCGGCGTTCCGTGAAGAAGCAAAGCCGAATAATCGGGGGCGGGCTGCCCCATATCCCACAGGGGCTGATACCTGCTATCGCTCTTCTCGGTTGGGTTCTGAGGGTTTTTCGGTGCTTCGCTATGCTCCGCCACGGTAACCTCCTCCAATGCTTGTCTGCTTGTTAGTGTCTGTTGTGTTGTCTACATTGTGTGTTCGGTGCGCGGGGGCTCAATCCCGTAGCTGTTCTTTGAGCCAGTGGCTAGTCTGCTTAAGCCTCGGCCGCTTCGTTAAGCCGCACGATGCTCAGAATCCACGCCACAAACCAGATGATGCCGGGAATCCCCATGAGCCCTGCGCTCACCTGATTCACCATCATAAAGAGAGCTGCGACGAGTGGCCCCGCCCCGAACAGGCCCGTAATGGAGAGAATCCCCGCCGCAATATAAGGATTCAGTACGGAAACGGCAAAGAACAGAAGCTTCGCCTCCCCCTTCTGAGATGAATCAGACGAACCGCCAAAACTCGTCACCGGCTGAGTAATGCCACTACGATGCCGCGAAGCGTAGCGCTCCTGGTTTGTTTTAGAGGGCGGGGCGCAGTCATACACCAGCCGGAACGTAAGTTTCTCCCCGGCCTTACGCCTCCAGATGAGCCGCACCATCACACCTAAGAAATTGATGAGAGCCCACAGAGAGAAAAAGAACAGCGTTAGCGGAAGAATACCGATGCTCAGCACCGAAAATCCTATGCCTGCCAGGTAAAGAGAACCTAGAGTTTCTTCGCTCAGGGTATAAGAAGGCAACAAGAAATATACGAAAGGATTCGCCGCGATAGCCAACGCTAGGTACACCAGCACCTCCACCACGCGTCTACCAGTGTGGGGCTTGCGGTTAGGAACCGGCAGAGGGCAGTAACCAACCAGCTCGCCGCCGTGTTCCTCCGGCAATTCTCCTTGGGGGAGAGTCCCCTGAACATCATCCGCGTGGATGCGCATCAGCTGCGGATTGGGGCGACCGTAATACACCTGGGGTGCCACCTTCAAAACACGCTGATGAGGGGAAACGGGTTGGTCGTCGATGGGCTGGTTGTTATCGTCGGTCATGATTCCTCCTGATGGTGCGATTCAAGGATGCGGTGCAGCAACGCCGTGGCTGAACCACCGTCAAGCGGGGTGCACTCGTACACCAGCCGGAACTGAAAATCCTGCTGAATCTTGTGCTGTCTAACGAGCAGGCGCGTCGATTCGATGGCATCCCCAACAGCATTCAGAAACTTTCCTACGCAGAGGAGCAGCAACCAGATTTCTGCGACGAGGCCGACAAAGCCCACAATCAAAATCAGTGGAGGGAAATAAAAGAGCGGAATCAAAAAAATGACAAGTATCATCGCCATTTCCTCGCCCACTCCCCTGAAACCCAGGCTGAAAAGTATCGGGCTCATCAGCACGATAAAGAAAGATGACCAGAACACCATCCGAAGCAGCGGCCCCAGGACATACCAGGTGAAGCCGCTCCAATCGGTGAAGAAGCCCTTCGCGTTGAAGGTTTCGCGGGGCTTTTCCATGGGGGCGTAGCCTACCACATCGCCAATCTGCCAGGCGGATGAGCTGTACTCGGTGAGGGTACCCTGCACCTCTCCCCTATGGATGCGTTCCAACCGTGGACCGGGGCGGCCGTGCATAACCTGGGGTGACATCAGCAGAACAGAATCCTCAGTGGAAACGCGTCGCTTGACCATGGTTCGACCCTCCCTATCCCATCATTTTTGATAGATGTTCAATAGATGGTTTTACAGTAACAATCGAACCTGAAAAGAACCTGAACCCGAATGCAAATGAAAAACATGCAAAAGAAAAGGGTCGAACATGTCCACAATTTGATGCATTTAGGAGTAATAAACGCTTCACAAGCCATTTTGAGGTGTATCCTAGTTCACATCTAGTGTGTTCAAGTTCAGCTGGAACCCACCAGAACAACACCACAAGCCTCCCAGAAACACCCCGGGAGCCAAGCAAAGGAGCACCGTGACACACACCGCCTCCCCAAACCCCCGCGGCCGGTCGCATCGACGCCGAATCGGCAGCGGGCTACTCACCCTCAGCATGGCGCTGAGCCCCCTCGCAGCCCTGGGCACCACCGCCCACGCCGCGGAAGACCCCGACGCCGTCAAGCAGGTACTCAGCGAAAGCATGAAGAACGCCAGCGGCACCGTCACCGCCTTCGTCCGCTTCAAGGGTAAGGGCGCCTTTGAACAGACCCAGCCCGCAGGCGTACTCGCTGGCACGCAGGCACCCGTCAACCGCAGCTCGCAGGTGCAGGCAATCGCCTCCCAGGTGCAGAGCCAGGCACAGCAAGTCAGCAGCCAGTCCGGCGCGCAGGTCCTCTACACCACCCACAACGCAGTACGCGGCGTGGCAGTGCGCGGTGACGCCGAGTCCATCAAGGCACTCGCCAACCGCTCCGACGTAGAGAAGATCTCGCCCATCCTGCCCAAGTACCGCCAGAACGCGGGCGCCGCCGTTGACGCAGGCTCTCTCGCCACCTGGACCGGCACCACCAACCCCGCCGGCGCGGGCGGATACACCGGCAAGGGCGTGAAGATCGCCGTCATCGACTCCGGTATCGACTACACCCACACCGACTTCGGCGGTAGCGGCAAGCTCGAAGACTACGAGAAGGCATCCAAACTCACCGAGCTGCCCTCCGCAGACTCCGGGCTCATCAACCGCACCAAGGTTGCTGGCGGCTACGACCTCGTTGGTGACGCCTACGACGGCAGCAACACCGCTGTTCCCGACGGCAACCCGCTCGACTGCACCACCGGCGGCCACGGCACCCACGTGGCGGGCACCGCGGCAGGCTACGGCGTGAACGCCGATGGCACCACCTTCACCGGCGACTACAGCAAGCTCACCGCAGAGCAGCTCAAGACCATGAAGATTGGCCCCGGCGTCGCCCCCGACGCTGAAATCTACGCCTTCCGCGTCTTCGGCTGCAGCGGTAGCACCAACGTCGTTATCGAGGCGCTCGACCGCACTCTTGACCCCAACGGTGACGGCGACTTCTCCGACCGCGCGAACGTGGTCAACATGTCCCTCGGTGGCGAATTCTCCCCGCAGGACGACCCCGAAGCCTACGCCGTTGACGCGCTTACCCGCGCCGGCGTGCTCTCCGTGATCTCCGCGGGTAACGCCAACGACTACAGCCTGCGCGGCGACACCTACTCCAACTCCGGTCACCCCGCCACCGCCTCCAGCGCAATCACCGTAGCTAACGCCTACGGCTCCACCCGCGCCGTCGATGCGGCAGAGCTGACCGACCCCGCCACCGGCACCACCCGCAAGGTACGCGGCGATTACAGCGTCTCCTACCCCTGGGCACAGGCAGGTAGCAAGGAATTCACCGGCGAACTCACCGCAATCTCCGAGAACAACCGCTACGCCTGCAACGCCCTCAGCGCCGACGAAGCGGCAGCTGTAAAGGGCAAGTGGGTGCTCATCGACTGGGCTAAAGATGACGGTGAACTCGCCTGCGGCTCCAAGGTGCGCTTCGACAACCTGGAGGCGGCAGGCGCCAAGGGCGTACTGCTTGCAGGCCACGACGAAGAACCCGGCCTGGGTATTGCCGGTAACGATACCCTGCCCGGCTTCCGCCTGGCAGCATCCGCCGCTAAGGACCTGCGTGCACAGATCACCGCAGCAGAAGCGGCAGGTAAGCCCCTGACCGTGCGCCTCGGCAACGAGCTGAAGTCCTCCCTGCGCGTGGACACCGATAAGCTGGATCAGCTGAACCCCATGAGTGCCCGCGGCTTCCACGGCAGCTACGGCTACACCAAGCCCGACATTGCGGCACCCGGCTCGTACATCACCTCCGCGGCGGTGGCGACCGGTAACAACTCCGTGACCTTCAGCGGCACCTCCATGGCGGCACCCTACGTGACTGGCTCCGCCGCCCTGGTCATGCAGAGCCACCCGACCTACACCCCCGCACAGGTCAAGTCCGCCCTCATGAACACCGCGACCCACGATGTGCGCACCGAATCCGGTGCCGCGTACGCGGTGGACCGTGTGGGCGCCGGACGAGTCGACACCCTCGCTGCCGTGCAGTCGAAGTCCCTCGTCTACAACGCTGACAAGAGCGGTACCGTGTCCCTGAGCTTCGGTGTGCTCGAGTACGCACCGGATGCTGGCGTTCAGACCCTCACCCGCGAGGTGACGGTTGAGAACACCGACTCCGTGGCGCACACCTACGCCCTGTCCTACGCTGAAAGCACTAATATTCCCGGCGTGGAATACTCCTTCCCCTCCGCGGTCACCCTCGCACCCGGTGAAACTAAGAAGTTCGAAGTCACCGTGCGCATCGACCCGTCCAAGCTGGAGAAGACCCGCGACGCAGCAATGGACACCACCCAGAACGCAACTGACTACTACACCGGCAACGAAACCGTTCCCGAACAGTACCGTCAGTACATTGCCAGCGCATCCGGCCGACTCGTCCTCACCGAAGACGGCACCAAGGCACTGCGCCTGCCCGTTCACGTGGCACCCAAGCCCGTGAGCACCATGCACGCTGCCGAAGACACCGTCACCTTCACCCAAAAGCCCTCCAGCGACGAGGCACAGAAGGCAGACACTGGCTGGACCAAGTCCCAGATCTCGCTGCGCGGCACCGAGGTCAACCAGGGCGGCTACCGCTCCCTGCTCGGCGCTTTCGAGTACGGTGCGAGCGTGGACCGTGTGGCTCCCACCTCCCTGTCGCTGAACAGCAACGTTAAGGCGAACCTGCAGTACGTCGGTGCTTCCTCGGATGCGCCCGCGCTGAAGGCAGCCGGCGGCAATGCCGATGACGGCACCCTGCGCTTCGGTATCTCCACCTGGGCGAACTGGGATGTTGTCTCCTACGAGAACACCTTTACCGTAGAAATCGACACTGACGGCAACAACCGCGCCGACTACAAGCTGGTCACCGACCGCGCTAAGGGCCTGGACTACCCGCTGGTTCGCCTCTACGGCTACAAGAACGGCAACCTCGTCGAGCTCGGCTACTACCCGCTCAACGGCGCCTGGGGTGATGTGGACACCAACATGATGGACACCAACACCCTCATCATGAGTGCACCCCTCAAGGACCTGGGCCTGACCAGCGCAAACAACCCGGACATCCAGTACCGAGTCAGCGCAACCACCCAGTACGAGTGGGGTAACGTCAGCGAAACCGGCTGGATCAAGTACCGCCCCTTCAGCCCCAAGCTGTGGTTCAGCGGCGACTCCTCCGCCGTGGCTGGCCTTCACCCGGATGCCTCCACCACCACCCTGACGGCGCACCGCTCCGCTGACGCAATCCCCGCGCTCGGCGAATCCGGTACCCCCGCCAAGGCGCTGCTGCTGCACCTGCACAACGGCACCGGCGACCTCTCCGGTACCAACGGCGCCAAGGGCAACCGCGCCGAGGTGCTGAACATCAAGGAGCAGCAGACCGAGTACATCACTCCGTCCCGCTTCACCGATGTGAAGAACACCGACCAGTTCTACACCGAGATCTCTTGGTTGGCTCAGCGCGGCATCACCACCGGCTACCCGGACGGCACCTACCGCCCGCTGGAGTCCGTGGAACGTGGCGCAATGGCGGCGTTCTTCTACCGCATGCAGGGTTCCCCGCAGTTCACTGCCCCCTCCACTCCGAGCTTCAAGGATGTGCCCACCACGCACCCCTTCTACAAGGAGATTGAGTGGATGAAGGCTCAGGGCATCACCACCGGCTACTCGGACGGCACGTTCCGCCCCTCCGCACCGGTGAACCGTGACGCCATGGCTGCGTTCTTCTACCGTGCAGCGGGTTCCCCGCACGTGGATCTGCCCGCAACCAGCCACTTCAGCGATGTTTCCACCGATAACCAGTTCTACCGTGAAATCACGTGGCTGGCTTCGAAGGGCATCAGCACCGGCTGGCCGGACGGCACCTACCGCCCGGTGACCCCCATTGCCCGCGACGCAATGGCTGCGTTCATCTACCGCTACACCGAGAAGGTTGCTAACCAGGCCGGCCGCTAGACGGTAGCTAACCGGTAGTAAACGGTTCGGGGCCTGAAAACCCCGGAACCTTTCTAAGTTTTGGTGGCGGTTTCACCGGCGGATGCACTCACTCGTCGTCTGCCGGTGGGGCCGCCTCCGCGTATCACCGATACACAACCACAGAGCACACAGCACCATCGAAAAATAGAAAATCCGAAGGAGGATTCCATGACAACGCCTCATGCGCCACGCCGCAGAATGAAGGCTGTCGGTGCGACCGGTTTGAGTGCGGCTCTTGCCCTTACTCTCGGCGTTCCCGCCACTTTTTCTGCAGCTCACGCTCAGAGCCCCCAGCAGGTCGAAGGAAGCACTGCGAGCGCATCCGGTGACGCTGCCTCGCGTATCAGCCCGGGCCTGCAGAAGGCTGAAGGCCAAATCACCGTGTATGTGCAGTTCAAGGGCAAGGGCGCGTATGAGCAGACCCAGTCCGCGGCTGTTCTGGCACGTAAGGAGGCGCCGGCGAACCGTCAGGCGCAGGTGCAGGCTATTGCAGCTCAGGTGCAGTCGCAAGCTCAGTCTGTGGCGGCTGCTTCTGGTGCGAAGCTGATGTACACCACGCATAATGCGATGCGTGGTGCGGCGATTACTGGTGATGCTGCGCAGATTCGTGCGTTGGCGGAGCGCCCGGATGTGGAGCGTATTTCGCCGATTATCGCGAAGGAGCGTATGAACTCCGGTAGCGAGATTGATACGAAGACTCTTGCCACGTGGACTCGTGAGAATACGGGGTACACGGGTAAGGGCGTGAAGATTGCGGTTGTTGACTCCGGTGTTGACTATACGCACGCTGATTTTGGTGGCCCCGGTACGGTGGATTCGTACCTGAAGGCTAAGGCGATGACGGAGCTTCCGTCCGCTGATTCGGGTCTGATTGATCGTAATAAGTTCATTGGCGGCATTGACTTGGTCGGTGATGACTACAATGCGTCGGTGGCTGAGAAGTCGACTCCGCAGCCGGATAATAACCCGCTGGATTGCCGCCCGGATGGTTTCGGTTCTGGCGGTCACGGCACACACGTGGCGGGTACTGCCGCCGGTTATGGTGTGACGGCGAACGGTACGACTTACCGTGGCGATTACAAGAACCTGACGGAAGAGCAGCTGAAGGGCATGTCTATTGGCCCAGGTACTGCTCCTGACGCTCAGATTTTGGCGATTCGTGTGTTCGGTTGCTACGGCAATTCGAGTGTTGTGATGAAGGCGCTCGATACCGTGATGGACCCGAATGGTGACGGTGATTTCTCTGACCGCGCCGATATTGTGAACCTGTCGCTCGGTGGCGAGTTCGCCCCGGCTGACGACCCTGAGTCGTACATGATTAATACGATGGCGCGCCAGGGTGTGTTCACTGTGGCTGCTGCCGGTAACGCCAATAACTACAACGGTGTGGGTGACACCTACTCCGATTCGGGTAGCCCGGCGAATGCGGCTGCGGCGCTGTCGGTGGCGAACGCCTACGGTTCGACTCAGCCGATTGACCGTGTCCGCACGACCACGAAGACTGGTTTGGAGTGGTTGCAGGGTGATTATTCGGTGAACTTCGATTATTCGAAGGCATCCGCTGATCAGCTGCGCGGCGAGGTTGTTGCCGCACCGAAGCGTAACCGTTACGCTTGCGAGGCTTTCACTGCTGAAGAGGCGAAGGCTTTGAAGGGTAAGTGGGTTTACTTCGAGTGGGATCAGGACGATTTGACGTTCCCGTGCGGTTCGAAGACTCGTTTCGATAACGTTCAGGCTGCCGGCGGTGTTGGCGTGGTGATGGCCGGTAAGGCTGAGCGCTACACGATTGGCATTGGTGGTAATGCGACCATTCCGGGTCTGCGTCTGACTGCTTCTTCGACGAAGGACCTGGAGAAGGCCCTGGCAGCCGGTCCGGTGACCGTTGAGATGAACCTGGACTACAAGGCTTCGGGCCGCGGTCCTCACTCGCACGCTTTTGATTTGAATTCCTCGAGCGCTCGCGGTCAGCACGGTTCTGATGGCTTCATTAAGCCTGACCTTGCGGCACCGGGTACTGAGATTGTCTCTGCCGCTGTAGGCACGGGTAATAAGGGTGTTTCCTTCACCGGTACCTCCATGGCGACCCCGCATGTTGCCGGTGTTGCCGCTCTGGTGATGCAGGCGCATCAGGATTACAACCCGCAGATGATTAAGGCTGCGCTGATGAACGGCGCGTCCACCCCGATCAAGAATGAGCAGGGTGCGCAGTACGCGGTGGATCGTGTGGGTACGGGCATGGTGAATGCTCGCGCCGCCGTGGACGCGAAGGTCATTGCGTACGATGCGAAGACCCCCGAGCGTGTTTCGACTGCGTTTGGTGTGCTGGAGTACACCCCCGATTCGGGTATTCAGACTGTTCAGCGTGAAATCGTGCTGGACAACACCGATTCGCAGGCTCACACCTACACTCTGAACTACGAGGCAAGCACGACCATCCCGGGTGTGGAGTACTCCTACCCGCAGCAGGTGAGCGTGGGTGCCGGTGAGCGTAAGAACGTGACCGTGACCGTGCGTATTGACCCGTCCAAGCTGGAGAAGACCATGGACCCGGCGATGAGCGCCGACCAGGTTGCTCAGGATTGGACGACCGGTAAGACTCTGGCTGCTGGTAAGCGCCAGTACATTGCGAGCGCTTCTGGTCGCCTGATTTTCTCTGAGAATGGTCGCGAGGCGATCCGCCAGTCGATTCACGTAGCACCGAAGCCCGTCTCGAAGATGCGCGTTGATGCGTCCCGTATTGATTACAAGGGCATTGCCGATAAGGAGTCCACGGTGACTCTGCGCGGTACGACCCTGAACCAGGGCGGTTACCGTTCGCTGCTGGGTGCGTTTGAGCTGGGTGCGGTCAGTGACCGTATTCCGTCCGGTCAGCTGAAGCTGCCGTCGAACCAGGCTGTTGACCTGCAGTATGTGGGTGCCGCTTCGGATGCTCCGGCGTTGAAAGCTGCCGGCAAGAACCCGAACGATGGTTCTCTGTTCTTCGGTATTTCGACCTGGGGCACCTGGGATAGCATGCACTGGGGCCGTCAGGTACAGGTGCAGATTGATACGAACAACGACTCCACCGCAGATTACGTTCTGGAGGTGACCCGCGAGAAGGGTCTGGACTACCCGCTGGTGAAGGTCTGGTCCATCTCCGGTAACGCATCCACCGTGGTGGCTCGCTACCCGCTGAACAGCGCCTGGGGCGACACCGACACCAACATCATGGACACCAACACCATGATTCTGGGTGTACCGCTGAAGGACCTGGGCCTGACCGCTGAGAAGGCTCAGAGCATCAAGTACACGGTGCAGACCGACACCTGGTACAACGATGGCAACCCCTACGTGGACACCACCTCGGCTATCGAGTACTCCCCCTTCAACCCCGGTGTTTGGTTCACCGGTGAGGAGTCGGGCGTGCCCGGCCTGTTCGTGGACCGTGACGGCGGTCAGCTGACCGTTCACCGCAAGAACAACAACAAGGAGCGTCAGGCTCTGTTCCTGCACATGCACAACGCGACCGGTGACCTGAGCGGCCGTAAGACCGCTAACGGTGTTGCCGCTGGCGACCGTGCGCAGATCGTGAAGGTGGCGCGTACCATCCACGATGCACGTTTCACCGACGTTCCGGCGGATAACCAGTTCTACCGTGAAATCACGTGGATTGCTGCCCGTCAGATTGACCGCGGCTACCAGGACGGCACCTTCCGCCCGCTGAACAACATGGACCGCGCAACCATGGCTGCGTACTTCTACCGTATGAGCGGCTCGCCGCAGTACACCGCACCGTCCACCCCGAGCTTCTCGGATGTTCCGCTCAACCACCCCTACTACAAGGAGATTGAGTGGATGAAGGCTCAGGGC